>JBGSBN010000127.1:0-10186 GCA_041730515.1 Methylacidiphilales bacterium
AAACGATATTTCGCAAAATCAAATAGGCAAAAGGTAAAGCATAGAAGCCGAGCGTTTCAGAGCGCCAGTTTTGCGTTTGTTTCATACCGAATTAGAGGCAGTTTACGAAGAAAAAAATATCAGTTTAGATAATGATGGTCGTAAGGTTTACGAAGCTTTATTGAGTAATTTGTTTAAAAGCCATCCATACGGAACACAAACTACCATTGGAACGGTGGAGCATTTAAAAAATCCTTCATTGGTTAAAATCCGCAATTTTTACAATACTTATTACGTGCCTAATAATATGGCAATTATATTAAGTGGTGATTTTGACCCAGATGCGTTAATAGCTTTAATTGACGAAAAATTCAGTTATATGCAAACCAAACCAGTTCCAACATTTAACAGTCCGGTTGAAACTCCAAGAAACGAGCCAACTGTGGTTGATATTTATGGTCCTGATGCTGAAAATTTAATGATTGGTTACAGATTGCCAGGCGCGGGCACTCAAGAAGAAAAATTGTTAACCATGTGCGATATGATTTTGGCTAACTCAAAAGCGGGTTTAATTGATTTAAATTTAATCAAAAAACAAGCTGTGTTAGCTGCATCGTCAAGCCCTTGGATTAACCACGATTACAGCATTTTATTTTTAACTGGAAAACCTAAAAAAGGACAATCTTTAGATGAAGTTCGCCAATTATTGTTAAATCAAATCGATATCATTAAAAAAGGTGAGTTTGACGAAAGTATTTTAAAAGCCATTATTGCCAATTTGAAAATTGGTAAAATAGAAGAACAAAAAAGCAACCAAGGCCGCGCTTACGCCATGTTAGATGCATTTACATTGCACCGCAGTTGGGCTAGTACAGTTAGCATGGTGGATGATTTAAACAAAATTACTAAAGCCGAAATTGTGGCATTTGCCAATAAATATTTTACCAACGATTATGTGGTGGTAAATAAAAAAGTAGGGGAGGATAAAAACATAACTAAAGTTCCAAAACCAACCATTACTCCAGTAGATGTTAATAGAGATGATGTTTCGCCATTTGTATCAAAAATTAAAGATACACCAAATGAAAACATCAAACCTCGTTTTGTTGATTACAAAAGAGATTTAACCATTGATAATTTTGGTGGAAAAGCACCTATTTATTATGTACAAAATAAAGACAACGATTTGTTCCAATTGTATTACGTATTAGATATGGGTAAATTTAACGATTTAAAATTACCGTTGGCTTTTAATTTGTTGCAATATTTAGGAACCGATAATATGACTAGCGAGCAAATAAGCAAAGAGTTTTTCAAATTGGCTTGCGATTTTAACGTATCAACTAGCAATGAGCAAGTTTATGTAACATTAAGTGGCTTAAACGAAAATTTTGAACCGGCTGTAAAATTATTTGAAACATTATTAGCCAATGCAAAACCTGATGCTGATGCATTGAACAATTTGGTAGAGCGTATTTTAAAAGGAAGAGCCGATGCTAAATTAAGCAAAGGTGCCATTAGGAGTGCATTGATGGCTTATGCCATGTATGGTGCAAAAAATCCTACTACTTATAATTTAACAGAAGCTGAATTACGTGCTTTAAATGCAAAAGACTTAGTTGATAATTACATCAAAAAAATTAACCAATACAAACATACCATTTATTACTTTGGTCCTCGTCCTGTAGCCGATTTCAAAAAATCGTTAGCACAGTTTCATAAATTGCCTTCAAAACAGTTAGCATATCCTGCTGCGATTAAATTTACTAGAAACGAAACCAAAGAAAATACCGTTTATTTTACTGATTATAAAATGGTTCAAGCTGAAGTTTCGTGGATTAATAAATCGGATAAAAACTTTGATTCAACCTCGGTTCCAACTTTGCAATTGTTTAACGAATATTTTGGTGGTGGCATGAGCAGTATTGTGTTTCAAACCATTCGCGAAAGTAAAGCTTTAGCCTATTCAACTTACTCGTTTTACCAAACACCAAGTAAAAATACTGACCCTTATTACACCTTAGCTTATGTAGGTACGCAAGCCGATAAAATCAATGAAGCTATTCCTGCCATGAATGAACTGTTAACCTCGTTACCTAAAAACGAAGCCAATATTGATAACGCAAAAGCTTCTATTAAAAACAGCATTGAAACAGAGCGTATCAATGATGAATCAATTATTTTTAACTATGTAAGCAATCAAAAATTGGGCGTTCACCACGATTTAAGAAAAGATGTGTACGAACAAATTGACAATTTAAATTTTGAAAGCATCAATAATTTTTATAAAAACAATTATACCGGCAAGCCTTATTTTTACTCAATTGTAGCATCAAAAGACAAAGTAAAAATGGAAGATTTGAGCAAATACGGTAAATTGGTAGAAGTAAGCATTACTGATATTTTTGGTTACTAAAAAATTAACCACATAGGTACACAGAACCATAGCTAATAAACTATGTAATCTATGTTTCTATATGGTTTTTTTAAGCTTCTAATTATAGTTTATTTAAAAATGTCAATGGTAGCGAAGTTCGATAGCTATTGAACTAAAACTTTAAATAAGAACCAACAAACAACACTAAAAAAACGCCACTTCATTTATTTGAGGTGGCGTTATTGTTTACTTTCAAAATAAAATCAAAAAGAACAATCAACACTTTGTTTAAAAATTGGTATATATTTAGGTTAAAGCAAGGTTTACATTTGCGGTTTATGATTATATCATTCAATTTTATCAATATTTCAATTTTAGTTGTTTTAGCAATAAGCATTTGTGTGCTTTTATACTATTACTTTTTCTATTTTTTAAAACTAGGTACTTATAAACCAAATACTACTGAAAGTAATTTTCAGCCGTCAGTTTCTATTATTATAGCTGCCCGCAATGAGTACAAAAATTTAGAAAAAAATTTAAAAACCATTTTAGAGCAAGATTATCCTAATTTTGAGGTAATTGTGGTAAACGATTGTAGTTGGGATGAAAGCCAAAAACTATTGGAATATTACCAAGAGGTATATCCTCATTTAAAAATAAGCGAACTTAAAGAGCAAGAAAAATATCCAACTGGGAAAAAATTTGCATTAACTATTGGTATAAAAGCCGCTGTTAATGAGCACCTGTTATTTACCGATGCTGATTGTAAGCCAGCTAGCAACCAATGGTTAAAGTTAATGGTTGGCAAATTTGAAAATAATAAACAACTGGTTTTAGGTTTTTCGCCTTATACCGTTCAAAAGGGTTTTGTAAATTTATTAGCTCGTTTTGAAAGCGCTATAACTGGCATGTTTTATTTTTCGGCTGCTATTAACAAAAATACATTTATGGGTGTTGGCCGTAATTTATCTTACACACGCGAGTTGTTTTTTAAACAAAAAGGTTTTGCTTGGCATCAACACATTATGAGTGGCGATGATGATTTATTTGTAAACCGCGCTGCTACAAGCATGAATGTGGCTATTCAATTAAATCCTGATAGTTTTATTTATACCGAAAGTAAAAAAACTTTTAGCGATTGGAGTCGTCAAAAAACCAGACATAATACCACAGGAAAGTATTATAAACCTGAACATAAAGCACTTTTAGGTACTTTTTATGCAGCTAGTTTATTGTTTTATGTAGCTATCATTTCTTTATTGGCCTTCGATTTAAGTTTTTGGCAAATAGCATTAGGTGCATTTTTATTCAAACTAATTAGCCAATCGGTAGTGTATTTTATGGCTTTTAAAAAGCTTAATTATCAAAACCTTACATGGTTTATTATTTTGTTCGATTTACTTTTTGTAATTTATATTTATGTGTTTGGAACCATTGGGTTATTTACCAAACAATGTAAAGTTTGGTAGATAATTTTAATAACTATGGTTTTTTGTTAATTTTTCATATTATTACCGCTACTATTTATGAAAAGTTATTTTAAATTTAATTTACAAGGCAGCGCCTTGCTTCCAATTTGGTTATGCTATTTAGTTTTTATTTTATCAAGGTATTTGCCCATTTTATACCAATTTAAAATTATTTCACCTCCTGATATTTCTGCTGTTTGGGCCTTTTCAATTTCCATGTCTTTTTTGGTTATTGCGCTTGTTTTGATGTTTTATGTAACCAAGTTAATAATTGAAAATGTGGAAGTAAAAGGTCAAACATTTCATTTTAAGGCTTCCATTTTAAGATTTATTGGACTTCTGTTCTTAAATTTATTATTGATAATAAGCACCCTATTTATTTATACGCCTTGGGCCATTAGAAGTTTTCATCGTTTTTTTTCAGGAAGCATCAGTTACAATGATGGTAATTTTAACTTTATGGGTCGAGGTAGTTATTTATTGCTAATATTCATTTTCGGCTTAATTGTGCCTGTATTTATTGCTTCATCCGCTATTATGCACTTTTTTACAGGCGATGTATTTTTTACAGCAGGTAAAGTAAATATGGAACAGCTTAATAAAATTGGTTACAGCTACCAAATTATTATGGCATTTGTAGTTATTCCTTACACCTATTTGTTTTATAATTGGTTATTTAATTTTACTTACAAAAACTATTTTATTAATTGGGAGGTTGATTTTTGGCTTGGTTGTGGTAAAATATTTAAGGAGTTATTTTTAAGTATTATTACCTTAGGTATTTATATTCCAATGGCTTTGCTTAATTTATATAAGTACTTTATAGAGCGAACTGTAATGCAAAGTGGCGAAGGAAGCCATAGTTTTGGTTTTGATTTAGACGCCAAAAAAGATTATGTTTTTGTGTTGAAACAAACGCTTTTATCTATAGTAACTTTAGGTTTTTATTATCCTTGGGCTATTTGTAAAGTGGGTGCTTTGGTTTTGGGTAAAACTTTTGCCTTGAGCGAAATAGATGAAACCCCAAAAATGGAAGAGGTTTTAGAACCTGAATTGCTGGATTAAATTACAACTTCTACCATTTCATTTAGTTTTTCTAAATGCAATAAAGTAGTGCTTCCATCTTCTGAACGTTCGTACATGGGTACAAATTTTTTGCCCCAAAGTATATCGTTATAAACATAACCAACTCTTGAATGAACCGTTTGCGAGTAACTTTCGTCAAACGCTTTTATTGATAAAATGAGCTGTAAATCTAAGTCCTCAAAATCTTTTTGGGTAAAATTAAATAATGGCGACTCTTCGTCAATTGGGTGAACAATGGTCCAACTTAAAGCCAATGAGTTAATGGTACTACGTTCTAATTTTAAGGGTAAAAACTGCATCATTCTGTTGTCGGGATTTAAAAAAGTAACCAATAGCGAAACATCTAAATCAATTAAGGCATTTTTTCTAGCATTTACAATTCTAAACATCAAAGCTTTACCTTCCTTAAAAGGGGCTATAATAGCATTTTCGCTTTTTAATAATTTAATATTAGGCCTTGCAAATCTTCCATAAATTAATCCTGTGGCCAAAGCAAAACTCATTAACCCAATTAAACTCTCGAGCGATGCCACTGCGCTAGTTAAATATCCTTGAGGATTGATGCGCCCGTAACCTACAGTAGAAAAAGTTTGGCAGCTGAAGAAAAATGCTTCCATAAATTTTTCGAAAGGCGTATTGGCAATCATGCCACCTAAATGTTCTACTCCTATAAACCAATAAACAAAGGCAAAGATTATATTCATAACCAAATAGGTAACTAATACTAGTAAATTAAACTTTGTCCAACTGATGGCTATTAAATCGTGGTAGGAGTTAAAGTTATTTAAAAACGAAACTCCTGTGCGGGTAACATTATAAGTTCCATCTTTATTTATTAAACGCTCCGCTTGGTTAGTGGCCGATGCCCCAAAACCAGTATCGTTATTGTTTTTAAATTTGTTAAATAACTTAGCCATTTTTTTTGAGATTGAAAGATTGAAAAATTACAAGGTTACAAAATTATAAAGTTACAAGATTACAAAGTTATAAAATTATAAAGTCAAAGATAACAAAGTGACGCCAGTAGCTAGAGGCTAGAAGCCAGCAGCTATGTAGTTTTTACTCGTTTTAAGATTGATAAAAAGAATCCAATAATCATAATAATTGTTCCAGCCCACACCAAGTTTATCCAAGGAAAAACAATAGCTTTCATAATAATAAAATTACCAGTATTGTCTTTTTCTGATGTTTCAATGGTAATTTTTTTAGTTTCAGCATTCACTTCTTTAAAACTAAATTTGGTTTTTATTTCTTCGCTATAAGCATCAAAACTTGCCACTTGTCTATCTTTAATACCATAAAGAGGTGTTATATTAAACACATTATCGAGGGTTTGTATGGCTATTTCTGCGCCAATTAATATTTCTGATTGGTTTACATTATTGCTTTTTTGCACATTAGAACTGATATTTTTTAAAATACAAATGGCATTACTCAAATAAATGGTATCGCCTTGCGATAACACATGTTTTTTAGTATTTACAAATTTGGCATCTTTCTTTTCGGCCGGCACTGAACTTACATAAGTAAATACATCATGGCTTAGGTAATGTTTGGTATCGGGGTTAGCTACTAAGCCAAACTTAGGATTTATTTGTGCATTTGGATACAAATTAAATTCATAATCTGTTTTACCTGTTTCTTTATTTAGTTTTTTGTAATTTACTTGATAGTAGGTATTTACCCATTGTTGGCTATCGCCTACATAAGTAATTAGGTAATCGTTCATTTTTAAAGATTTTCCACCTTCTAAATATACGTTTTCAATGTTATTTTTATCGTCAAACTCAGGGTTTAATACTTTGCCACTTTCGTTTATTGAAATTACTTTTTTATTGGCCGATGATACCAACACACCAACTAATAACACACCAAATCCAATATGCGCCACTGATGAACCAACTAGTTTTACCTTACCTTTAAAAATTGGTTTTAATAAACTTCCATTACCAATTATGGCATAAACGGCTGCAAATAATAAAGCTATAAAAATGTAGTTTTCTAACTTAAAGGCAAAGAATAACAGAAATGCCAATACTGCTGAAATAATAAAGTGGGTAATGATTTTTTTGATTCCATCTGCACCATTTTTTTTGTATTTTAAAACATGGGCTACCGCTGTTAAAGTAGCTATAATAATTGCCAAAGGCATTTGCCATTTATTGTAATGGTTAATTACATCGGTAGGAGGGGCCAGTTTCAAATCGAACATTTTATTAAATACCGGAATAGAGGTAGTTAAAATAATTTGAAAAGCCGAAATACCAAGCATTAAACTTCCTATAAACATCCAAAACTCGCGGGTATAAATTTCATCATCTTTTTTGCTCGATGGAATGTATTTAGCTAAATAATAAATATTTGAAAGTACTGCTAAAGAGCCAATGGTAATTAAAGGCCATTTGTTAATATTTAGTTTTTCGCTTAATAAAATACCAATTACCAAAAGAATTAATGCACCAAAATTGATCCAAAATATTAAAGGTTTTTTCTCTAAAACCAATGGCACAATCCAAACAAACATCAATACAAAAAGCAATAATTGTCCGCTCATACCTAAATCGGTAAACGAGTGAACTGATGAATTACCCAATACGCCACTTCGGGTTAAAAAAGTAGCATATAGAACCAATAAAAAAGTTAGAATGATAAATGCAAAAGTTGCTTGTAAAGCATTGCCTGTGGCTTTGTAAATAAGCATTAAGTGCAAACCTGCAATTAAAGTTAACCAAGGCACCAACGAAGCATTTTCTACAGGATCCCAAGCCCAATAGCCACCAAAACTTAAACTTTCGTATGCCCAAAATCCACCCATTATAATACCAGTTCCTAATACCATAATGCTTACTAATGCCCATGGTAAAGCAGGTTTTATCCACTCGCTAAATTGTTTACGCATTAAAGCTGCAATGGCAAAAGCAAACGGAACTACAGTAGTAGCAAAACCAAAAAACAAAGTTGGTGGATGAATTACCATCCAATAATTTTGTAATAAAGGATTTAAACCATTTCCATCTTTTATTTTGCTTAAATAATCGGGTTGTTTAAAAATAGGTGCATTGCCCATGGCATTGCGCAATAATTCGAAAGGAGTGCTTCCAAATTTAATTCCCCAAATTTTTACTCCTAAAAGCATGCTGGTTAAAGCTATTTGCGATAACATAACCACAAACATTACAGGACTAGTCCAGTTTTTAGCTGTTCCAATTATTAACCAACCAATAACCATTTGCCAAAAAATCCAAAGTAAAAAACTTCCCTCTTGACCTTCCCAAAAGCATGAAATCATGAAATGTACAGGCAAATCGCGGCTGCTATGCTGCCACGCATAATGGTATTCGAAATAATGATGGTGAATTATATAAAACAAGGCACTAATAATAGTTAGCACCGCCAAGGTGTGTATGTAAAAACTCAGTTTAGCCGTTTTAGCCCATTGGGTTTCTAGTGGTTTTTTTTCTGCAAAATAGAAACTAACTGCCGATAATATAGATGTAATAAAACTGAAAACCACCGCCATGCGACCTAAATTTCCAATCCATAAATGTTCACCTTCAAAAATTATATTGCTCATGTAATAAAATTAAAAGGCAAATGTAAGTAAAGCTAAGTAATGAAAACGGATAAAAAAAGTATGAATGAAGTCAAGAACCTTTTTGAGCATTGAAGTGTTTGGGTTTAATTGTTTAGGAGGTTTAGAGGGTTTAGAAGGTTTAGAGGGTTGGAGTTTAGTTTAATTGTTTAGGAGGTTTAGAAGGTTTAGAAAGTTACAAGGTTTAGAAGGTTGGAGTTTAGTTTAATTGTTCGACATTCGGTGTTCGATTTTCGTTACCGCAAACGGTCACTGAGCATGTCGAAGTGTTCTGTAATGTCATGCCGGAGTCCTGCCAAGCGGGATTCCTTGGATGGCAACCAACTTTCCATTAGCGATGTTCGATATTCGATGTTCGTTACAACAAGCGGTCACTGAGCGAAGGCCGATAGCGATCGGCCGAAGTGCTATGCATCGTCATGCCGGAGGCATCTTCCTTGAATGGCAACCAACTTTTCATTAGCGAGGTTCTGTAATTTAGTTTTAGCGCAAACAATTGTAATTATTTAAGCCATTTCGTAAACCCTCGTAAAGCACTGTAAATGTGAAAAAATGCACTTGGAGAAACCTGCAAAGCGTTTATTTTGTTAGGAAAACCGTTTAGAAAGTACTGAAAACCGATATAAAAGCAGTGAATTAGGTTTTAACTATCCTGCAAATAAATATGTAAATAACACAATGGCATGTGAAACTGCTGGAATGGCATGTGTGGATAGTGAAATAGGAAGTGAAAGTACTGAAAACTGTTTGGAGAGTGCTGAAAACCGTTTGGTGTGTAATGAAATGCGTTTTAACTACTGTGCAATGGCATGTGAAACTGCTGGAATGACATGTGTGGGTAGTGAAATAGGAAGTGAAAGTACTGAAAACCGTGTGACAAGTACTGAAAACCGTTTGGTGTGTTATGAAATGCGTTTGGAAAGTAATAAATTTCCAAATGATAGCAGTGAAGCTAAGTCTGTTCAACAAATAATATCAAAAGAGTAAAAACAGCACAACTTTCAAATAAAATCAATTATTTAAAAGTTTTTGGATTGCGTTTAATCAAATAATGGAAAGCCAGAGGCTTAATAAAATGCTCACTAGCGGGACGCTAGCGAGTGCGGAGCATTACATATTCGGAACATTCTAGCCAAAGCAGGCGTCCTCGCCTGCATCAAATGGTATAAGAAATTAAATTCATGATAATTTGTAAATTAGCGTGTCCAAGTTTATTTTTGAATATGGATAAACGAAATATTTTTTATTTATTGTTTTTTTTCATTTTGATAACAGTTTCTTGTGACCCATATGGTGGATATGAATATTGGGTGGACAATAAAACTGATTCGATTATTTTTGTAGAATTAAAGGAAAAAAATTCAATCAAAATTGACAAAGTAATAATTTATCCAAAATCTAATCAAATTTTAAAAAAGTATAATAGTATAAATGGGCTTTATGACTACGGTAACGATTTTCTTAAATATTGGGATTCTTTAGTAATTATGGTTGATACGACTTCCCGTTCAAAAATTAAAAAAGATTATTTGAAAAGAGATTAATCAAGTTATCCATGGTTGGGTGCTTAAGATTTCTAAAGGCTGCCTTATGAATGGGGTAAGCAACAACTAATACAACTGGAGCGCTCAGTGCAATGACAACCCAAGCCGTTGGTGAGTACAAGGGATGAGGTATTCCAAC
>JBGSBN010000128.1:0-10140 GCA_041730515.1 Methylacidiphilales bacterium
GTAGATGACGGCAGCACCGACAATAGTTGGGCTGTAGTTGAAAAATTATCGGCTAAAAATCCATTAATTAAAGCCATTAAGTTTAGACGTAATTATGGAAAATCGGCTGCTTTAAATGTGGCTTTCCATAAAGTGCAAGGCAATGTGGTAATAACTATGGACGCCGACATGCAAGATAGTCCGGATGAAATTCCATCACTTTACAGCATGATAGTAAACGATGGTTACGATTTGGTAAGTGGTTGGAAAAAGAAACGCTACGATCCAATCACCAAAACCATCCCTACCAAAATATTTAATTGGGCTACTCGCAAAATGAGTGGTATTCAACTAAACGACTTTAACTGTGGTTTAAAATCGTATAAGGTAGATGTGGTAAAAGCCATTGAAGTTTATAACGAAATGCATCTCTATATTCCAGTTTTAGCTAAATGGAATGGTTTTACCAAAATAGCCGAAAAAGAAGTTGAACATAGAGCGCGCAAATACGGAACTACTAAGTTTGGTTTCGATCGTTTTATAAATGGTTTCCTCGATTTATTAACTATATTTTTTGTATCTAAATTTGGTAAAAAACCCATGCACTTTTTTGGTGTATTAGGAACGTTGTTTTTTCTGTTTGGTTTTTTTGGTGCAGCTTATATTGGCGCTCAAAAGCTATGGTTTATGTCTCATAATTGGACTTTAAACCGTGGTATTACTGAACAGCCTATGTTTTATATTGCATTGGTTTCAATTATTATTGGTATGCAATTATTTTTAGCCGGATTTATTGGTGAGTTAATTAGCCGTAACTCAAGCGATAGAAACCATTATGGTATAACCAAATATTTGGGTTATAATGACTAAGAAAAAAATTTTAATTATTGGTCCAGCTTGGCCTTTGCGTGGTGGGTTGGCTACTTATAACGAGCGTTTGTGTCGTGAGTTTAATTCACAAGGACATGAATGCGAAATTGCTAGTTTTTCGTTGCAATATCCGCAGTTTTTGTTTCCAGGTAAAACGCAAATGAGTGATGACCCGCAACCAACTGATATTGTAATTCATTCCATTATCAATTCAATTAACCCGATTAATTGGCTTTCAGTTGGCTATAAATTAAATAAAAAACAATACGATTTAGTAATTTTTAGGTATTGGATGAGTTTTATGGCGCCTGCTTTTGGTACCATAGCTAGGTTAATTAGAGCAAACGGTAAAACCAAAATTATTACCATTGCCGATAATATTATTCCTCACGAGCAACAGTTTTTTGATACAGCGTTTACTCAATATTTTATAGACAGTAACAACGGTTTTTTAGCCATGAGTCGCGAAGTTTATACGCATATTGATTTATTTACCACAGGTAAACCTAAAAAATATGTGCCTCATCCTATGTACGATATGTTTGGGCCGTTGCTTAATAAACAAGAGGCAAAACGTAAACTAGGATTAGATGAAAACTGTAATTACCTTTTATTTTTTGGATTTATACGTAAATACAAGGGCCTCACTTTATTGTTAAACAGTTTTGCTTTATTGCAACAAAGTAATCCCAATTTAAAGCTAATTGTAGCAGGCGAATTTTACGAAAACAGTGAGCCTTATTTGGAACAAATAAAAAATTTAGGTCTAGCAAATAGTGTCATTCTTCGTACCGATTTTATTCCAAATAACGAAGTAGGCGTTTATTTTTCGGCTGCCGACTTAGTGGTACAAACTTATATTACTGCTACTCAAAGTGGTGTTACACAAATTGCTTATTATTACAATAAACCAATGTTGGTTACCAATGTGGGCGGCTTATCCGAGTTGGTTCCACATAAGGTAGTAGGTTATGTGGTTGAAAGAGATGAACAAGCTATAGCACAAGCTATTAGCGATTATTACACACAAAACAAAGAAGCTGAGTTTACTGCCAATATTGAAGTAGAAAAACAAAAGTTTACTTGGAAATATTTAACGGAGGAGTTGTTGGATATTTAAGTTGAGGAGTGCTTAAGTGTTGATGTTGGGAAGTGTTAAAGTGCTTAAGTTAGGAAGTGTTTATGTGTTGAAGTGTTAAAATGTCTGAGTTAAAGTTTTTAAGTAAACTCATTTTTTTGGTTTAAAACTGCTAAACTTGTATTCCAATATTTATTGTTTTGAAAAATTATTTTAACCTACCCAACATTCAGCAAAAATTAAATGCCAACTTTCAATTTGATTTAAGGGCATTTGCACTTTTTAGAATAGTGTTGGGTTTTGTTATGATGCTTGATATCTGTATCAGGTTAAGCGATTTTACTATATTCTACACTCAAAATGGCATTTTGCCGTTTCAGTATCTTGCCCAATTTTTCGATAAATATTATTTCCTACCCATTTACCAACTGAACGATTCCCCTTGGTTTGTAGGTATTTGTTTTGCAATTCACCTAATAGCTATTTTTTGCTTTGCAATAGGTTACCGAACCAAACTTTTTCAAGTTATTACCTTGTTGTTTTACATTAGTTTACACATGCGTAATCCTTATGTGTTGCAGGGTGGCGATGATTTAATACGATGTATGCTAATTTTTAGTTTGTTTATGCCTTTAAATGCCATGTGGGCTGTGCAGACTAAAAAAGTAACTCATAATTATACTTTTTACACATTGGTTTTTATGTTTCAGGTGTTAATGGTGTATTGGGTTTCGGCTTGTATGAAAACCTCTGCCGAGTGGCATAGCGATGCTACAGCACTTTACTACGCCTTTAACCTCGATATTATTCAATGGCCTTTAGCTAAGTATTTATTGCAGTTTCCAACTTTGCTCAAAGTATTAACACATGTGGTATTTTATTTTGAAATATTGATACCCATTCTGTTTTTTATTCCGTTTAAAAATCAAAAAATGCGTGCAATTGGCATAATCAGTATTGTGTTATTCCAAATTGGAATTGCTTCAACTTTATTTGTGGGGCTATTTTACTTAATTAATTTATGTGCATTGATTCCATTATTGCCAAGTCAGTTTTTTACATATTTTAAAATTAAACAATTGGAAGAAACCGAGGAATTGCCTTATAGTCAAACGTATAATTATTGGGTAATAGGTATTTTAGCTTATGTGTTGGTTTGGAACACCACTTATATTCCGCAGTTTAGGTATGGTTTGGCTAAAAAATTTAGAACTGTGGCTTATACCATTGGCATCAATCAAAGTTGGGGCATGTTTGCTCCCTCGGTTTTTAAAGATGATGGTTGGTTTATTTACGAAGCACACTTGGCCAATGGCGATACATTAGATTTAAAAAAAGCTTCGCAAAAACTAAGTTACCAAAAGCCTGAAAATATTTTAAGTACCATCAAAAACGACCGTTGGCGCAAATACACCGAACATTTGGTAATGCACGATAAAGTTTGGATAAGAGAACCTTTGAAAAATAAAATTTTAAAAGAATATAACGCTTCAGTTCACGATAAAGGTAAAAAAGTAAAACGCTTTTTTATCATTTACATGAAAGAACAAACACCTCCGCCTGGAGATTCTGCTAAGATTACACAAGAGTATTTGACTTATTAGTCGAGATTAAATAAATAATAACTTTTCTAAAACTTTTTGGTCTTTAGTTATAAAATATTCATTTCTTGCTTCATATATATCATTGAGCTTTTTGTAAGAATCTAGAATGTTTACAAGTAAATCTTCATCTATAAATATAGTTTTATTTTGGCCTATTAAATTCTTTACTTGGTTGTAAAATAGTATTAGATTATCATTTAGTTGATATAATTCTTTCCAATTATATGTTCTTGTCTTTCTCTCAGAATCTATATGAGCAACATATTCGTTGCGTATTTCATTTAGTTCATTTTTAGTAAATAATTTGTCTATATTTTTCTTAGTTGTCTTTATTTCTAATAGTTTAGGATCATTGAAATTCATTTTTAAATGTTTCATGACAACATTTATTGAAAAGTTATCATCTCTAATTATTTTATGAAAATGCAGAAAAACATTATTTAAAACAATTCTCAAAAGTAGATTAATACTATTGTTGTGTTTTAAATAATTATGGTCATTTGAAATAATTCTATTTCTGTATTCTTTTATAAGCTGTATTGAAGTATTAAGTTCAAGCAGTATACTTGATTGTGATTCTAAAATTTTTTCAAGTTCAATCATAGTTTTATTTACTCCTTGGCAAACTCAATAAATTAGCAAACAACCTATAAGCTCCTGGAACACAGGCAGGCAATTCCCTAAAGAAAGCTAAGCCTGTGTACACATAATTTCCTTTGCCAAATTTGGCAATAATTAAACTGCCTTTGTTTGGTTTTTCTCCCGGATCATTCATACTTAACGGACATTCAAAACTGCTATCCATTTCAGTCGCAAAGTAAATCCCACGCTCTTGAATCCAACCATCAAAATCGGTATTGGTAATTTTGTTTGGAAAATTTAAAACCGGATGTTCTGGCAATAAGAACGTAACTGGCGCTTCTTCAATGGTAACTCTATCGCGACTAAGTTTAAACGGAACTGGAGAAATTTGGTCTTTCAATGGTCCAAAAAAACTATTGGTATTGTACTGAACAATTAGGTTTCCGCCATCTTTTACATAATCAAATACACGTTGTTTGTATTGTTGTAATTTTTCGTTGGTGTTAAATGCACGCACTCCAAGAACAATGGCAGGAAATTCATTCAAGTTTCCATTTTGCAATTGTTCATCAGTTATCATTACCACTTTATAACCCATTTGCTCTAAGCTTGCTGGCACTTCATCGCCCGCACCTTGAATATAACCAACTGTGTTAAAAGTTTTCTTTACATCTACTTTTACCAATTTGGCTTCAGCTTCTGGAAACCAAGTTTGAACAGGAATATGGTCGTACTTAATTTCTTTGATGCCTTTGGTGTAATTGGTGCCATCTATTTCGGCTATGAAGTTGATGGTTGATGAAGTTGATTGGTTGATAGGTGCTCTGAACTGAAAAGTAAATATTTTTTCATCACCTTTTTTTGCTAATTCAAAATTATAGGAAATAGGAGAGTAGTTAAAGGTGGTTAATTCTGCAAGTGCTATTTTAGGGTTATTTTTATCTTCTGAAATTATTTTGTGTTCATTTAATTTACTATCAGATTTTAAACTTAAAACACCTTTCACATTGTCTTTTCCGGCCTTTACTATTACCTTGATTTCCTTTATTTTTTCATCGGTAAATACAAAACTTTTTTGAGTTAAGTTAAGCATTACGGGTGGAGTAATTACCAACGGACGATATAACTCCCCTTTTTCTGGATCAACCCATTTGTATTGGATTGGAACTTTGTATTTTATTCCTTTTTGGTAGTATTTTAAAGCATGTTCAGATTCTATGATTGGTTCCTGAAGTTCATTCTTCAGAAGCTTTTTTCTATCATTTATCTCAAACATATTATTCTTAAGAGGATTAAACAACCAATATGGAGAGGTTATTTCTTTTGAATTGAAAAAGGTGGTATCTGTATTGAAAATATTTGACTTTGGTTTTATAAAAACATCTTGAAAATTTCTAATAATCATGCCATGAAGCACTTTGATGTTTTCGTTTACTGCAAAATTAGGATTGTTAACTGTTGATTCTCTAAAAAAACCATTACAATTCAAAAGTATTTTACTGAGCAAATTGGCATGGTAAGGATACTCTTTTTCATTGATTAAATTATTTAAGCTTATCAACTTATATGAAATAAAATCTGGTTCATCAATCCTAAATCCTTTAATCATTTCCAAAATTTTATTTCCAATTTTGTCTCCAACATTTGTTCGTTTCCATGTAAAATCAATTCCATTAAAAATTGTGCTCTGATTGGCAGTATCTCCTTTTAAAGGTTTAAAATATTCAAAGCTTTCACCACGTTGTTTCGCACTTCCAAAGCCTTGGCTTTTGTGCATGCTGCGGCTTTCGGCTGCTATTTCGCCATAACTTTTACCTAATAAAGGATTGTATCCGCCCACATCTAATTTTATATACGGACTCATATCGGCATTTGGGTTTGAAAAACGAGTGCTCACATTCCAAAACATCCTGCGTGTTTTCCATACCGAAACATATTGTAATTGCTCAGGAAAACGAGTTGGATCGGCTGCTGCATCAAAAGCTTCTTCAGCTAACATGGCCGATGCAGTATGATGTCCATGTCCGCCACTTCCATCAGTAGCAAAACGCGTAATGATAATATCTGGTCTAAAATTACGAATTACCCAAACCATATCGCTTAATATAGAATCATGGCTCCATTTGGTAAAAGTTTCTTCCGGATTTTTACTAAAACCAAAATCGTAGGCACGGGTAAAAAACTGCTCGCCACCATCAATTCTGCGTGCTGCCAATAACTCTTGCGTACGAATCATTCCCAATTCAATGCCTTGTTCCGAGCCAATTAAATTTTGTCCACCATCGCCACGCGTTAAACTTAAATAACCAGTGCGTAAACATTTTTCATTGGCCAAATAGGCTATCAAACGGGTGTTTTCATCATCAGGGTGCGCAGCAATGTATAACACAGAGCCAACGGTATTTAACTTTTTAAGTTGTAAAAGTATTTCCGATGAGGTGTATGATTTGGGTGCTTGCGCATTTGCCAGAACAGTTACACATATGGAAAGGATGAATAAGGATATTTTTTTCATATTGATAATTTAAGTTCTTAGTTCGAAGTACTTAGTTTCTTAGTTTTATGGTCGCTGTTTATCTTCAAACGGTCGCTTAGCCTGTCGAAGCGTTGCCACAGATTTCACAGATTCTCTTTTAAAAATTTTCTGTGTAATCTGTGGTCATTTTTCATCATATTAGATGGTAAATAATACATTATTTACCATTTTCAAATTCATCAATGAAATTCATCATTTGTTCTAATTTTTTAGTATTTATTGGAGTCTGAGGTGTAATCTCATTGTATGTCGTTCCATCTTTACCATCTTTTATTTCAAAACCAATGTCTTTTAGTTTGTTTCTGATAGCATCGCTGGTAGCAAAATCTTTGTTTAGCTTAGCATGGTTTCTTTGTTCAATTATCATATTCATTAAACCATCAACTTTGCTATTGTCAGTGTTGTTTTCTTCTTGTAAACCCAATACATCAAAAACTATTTCTGTCATTAGTTTTTTCAAACTAACTTTATCAGTTTCGGTGATGGTTTCTTTGCCATCGTTAATAGAATTAATCATTCGCACCGCTTCAAAAATACTTGCTATGGCAATAGGTGTATTGAAATCATCGTTTAATGCATTGTAAATATCATTAGTTGTTTGTTTGAAGTTGACAGTTGATTGGCTTGAAACTTTCAAACCATCAATCAATTTCATGGCATTCATTAATCGAGCAAAACCTTTTTCGGCTGCTTGCAATGCTTCATTGCTAAAATCTAATGTGCTGCGATAATGTGCTTGTAACATAAAAAAGCGCACCGTCATTGGGCTGTAACCTTTGTCTAACAGTTTATGATTTCCAGAAAATAACTCGTTTGGTAAAAAAGAATTGCCTAAACTTTTGCTCATTTTTTGGCCATTTACTGTTAACATATTGGTATGAATCCAGTAACGTGCAGGCTGCGTTTTATGGCAAGCTAAATTCTGTGCTATTTCATTGGTATGATGAGTTGGGACTAAATCCATTCCACCACCATGAATATCAAATTCATTTCCCAAATATTTACTGCTCATGGCTGAGCATTCTAGGTGCCAACCAGGAAAACCAACTCCCCATGGACTTGGCCATTTCATAATATGTTCAGGTTTTGCTTTTATCCAAAGTGCAAAATCTAAGCGGCCACGTTTATCACCTTGACCATCCAAATCGCGTGTATTATTCAGTAAATCGTCTAAATTTCTATTAGATAAAATGGTGTAATTATACTCTTTTGTAAATTTTTCTACATCAAAATAAACGGAGCCATTTACCTCATATGCATAACCATTTTCAATAATTTGTTTGGTCATTTCTATTTGTTCAATAATATGACCCGTAGCAGTAGGTTCAATGCTTGGCGGCAAAGTATTAAACATGCGCATGGTTTCTCTAAAATCAATGGTGTAACGCTGTACAATTTCCATTGGTTCAAGTTGTTCTAATTTTGCTTTTTTAGCAATTTTATCTTCACCTTCATCAGCATCACTTTCTAAATGACCTGCATCGGTAATATTGCGCACATAACGCACCTTATAACCCAAATGTAAAAAATAACGAAATATTACATCGAACGAAATAAAGGTACGGGCATTACCCAAATGCGCATTGCTATAAACCGTTGGCCCACAAACGTACATGCCTATATGGCCTTCGTGAATAGGTTTAAAATCTTCGGTAATTCGGGTTAAAGTATTGTATATTTTTAGAGTAGAATCCATAATAAAAAATGTGTGGCGAATATAAGTTTAGAATTTTGAATTATTAATGATGAATAATAAATGATTTGTTGAAAGTAACAGTAAGTTTTAGAAAAGTTGGTTTATTAAGTAATTGGTTAATAGAAATACAACAAATCTATTTTTTCAACTATTTGATTATTAATTTATTGTGATCGTTTCTTCATTAAGCACCAATAAACAATTTTTACATAAACAATCGTTAAAAGTACTGCTAACCAATTGTTTTACTTGGCTAGTTAACGCTATTCCGTAACACTGACATTGCATAATATTTTCCATATTACACTCAAAAGGTTGGTGGCATTTCTCGCAAATTTTTTGCATGGGTCAAATGTATTCATTTTAAAAGTTTTTTTTCAGAACCTTGCCTATTCGAATGGTTTTAAAAATTGTACGATTATTTTTTATAATTTGCATGCTTTAAAAACAATTTTGGTTTTAAATTATTCCATATAATAAAAACAATTACAAAGTGCCATATCCGCAATCAATAGAACTTAAATTAGAGTTCAATCAAATAAAAGAATTAGTAGCAAAAAAATGTATCTCAAGCCTTGGTCAGCAATACATTGATAAAATAAAATTTAATAATAAAGTCGATATAATTGAGCGAATGCTTTGGCAGGTAAAAGATTTTAAAAATCTTTTAGAAACCGATACTCCTTTTCCTGCCGACCATTACCACGATGTTTTTCCTTATTTTAGAAAAGCAAAAATAGAGGGCATGTGGCTTTTGGAAGACGAATTGCAACAATTAAAATTGACGTTGCAATCTTTTTTACAAATAGCAAAATATTTTAGAGATAGACCTGAAAAATACTTGTATTTACAAGCCTTGCTCGAAGGTTTAATGTACAACGATTTAATTATTAGGCGCATTGAACGAGTAATTGATAATGAGGGCGCACTAAGGCCAAATGCCTCTCCTGAGTTGGCTAAAATTTCGGCTAAAATTAACGAGAAAGAAAAAGAAGTTCGCAGACGTATTCAAAGCATTTACGATAAAGCTGCCAAAAATAATTACATAGCCGAAGATTTAGAAATTACCATTCGAGATGGACGTTTGGTATTGCCAGTTTTGGCTGAACATAAACGCCACATTGCAGGTTTTGTGCATGATGAAAGTAATACAGGGCAAACAGTTTTCATAGAGCCCACTGAGTGTTTTGAAATGAACAATTTTATCCGTGAACTGCAAATTGCTTATCGTAGAGAGCGAGAACGTATTTTATTAGAACTAACCGACCAAATTAGACCTGAAATTCCTGAATTAGAAAAGAATATTCAGCGCATGGGTTTGTTTGATTTTATTAGAGCAAAGGCTTTGTTTGCAATGGAATTAGCTGCCGATATGCCAGCCATTTCCAAACATCCAAATGTGGTTTTGCGCAATGCATTTCATCCTTTATTAAAATTGAATCACCAACGCAATAAATTAAGCATTGTTCCACTTAGCATTGAATTAAATGCCGAAAACAGAATTACGGTTATTTCGGGTCCAAATGCAGGTGGTAAATCGGTTTGTTTAAAAACAGTTGGTTTGCTGCAATACATGTTGCAATGCGGCTTTTTAGTTCCTGCAAGTCCTGATAGCGAAATGTGTGTATTTAAAGACATTATGGTAGATATTGGCGATGAACAAAGTATTGAAAACGATTTAAGTACATACAGCAGTCACTTGCTGCGCATGAAATACTTTACCGATTTTGCCGATGGAAAAACCCTGTTTTTAATTGATGAATTTGGTATGGGAACCGATCCTCAATTTGGAGGT
>JBGSBN010000129.1:0-10085 GCA_041730515.1 Methylacidiphilales bacterium
TTAGAGGCTATGTTGGCTGCTGGTCGTCATTATTTAATTAAACAAAAACGTTCCGTAGGAGTTAGCGAAGAAGAGTTAATTCAAATTGCAGTTAAATCGCTTGGTTTAGATGAATTAGCACCGTTTGATGCCAATAATAAAATTATTGAATACAAACTACGCGATGCCAACAAAGAAAAGCTAATTGGAATGAACTTACGCAGCTTTGCTAACGAAACAGCAAGCGAAAGTCCAGCTCCAGGTGGAGGTTCTATTAGTGCTTATGTAGGCAGTTTAGGTGCTTCATTAGGAACAATGGTAGCTAATCTTTCGGCTGGAAAACGTGGTTGGGAAGACCAAGTAACCTACTTTAGCGAGTGGGCCGATAAAGGACAAATTATTAAAGATAAACTTTTAAAAGCGGTAGATGAAGATACCCATGCTTTTAATCAAATAATGTTAGGTTTTGGATTGCCAAAGGCAACCGAAGAAGAAAAAGCAGCAAGGGTTTTAGCCATTGAAAATGCTACCAAATATGCTTGCCAAGTTCCATTTAAAGTAATGGAAACAGCTTTTGAAACTTTAGAATTATTAGCAGCCATGATTGAAAAAGGAAATCAAAATTCAATTACCGATGCTGGTGTTGGTGTCCTTTGTGTTAAAACTGCTGTACGTGGTGCCTATTTCAATGTATTGGTAAATGCTAAATAATTAAAAGACAGAGCTTATGCAGAAGAATTAATTGCTAAAGCCAAAAGTTTACTAGCTAAAAATCATACTGAAGCCGATGCTTTGATAGCCAAAGTAGAAGCTGCACTAGTATAATTCACCATATTTCAATAATTTACAAATGCCACTTTACTTATGGTGAAGTGGCTTTCTTTTACAATAAAAAAATATGCTTAAATCACTAGTAACCAAAGCATTTTCAATAGCATTAATGATAGCAGCACCCATCATAAGCGCCATGGCCTTTATGGAATATTATCATGTAAAAATGCAGCATTTAAAACCAAGTTACCCATTTGGAAAATGGATAACCGAAACAGGTTTTGAATACAATAAAATCATGTTATACATTGGCATTGCCGCTTTGGGTTTTGCTGTATTAAGTTATATTAGTTTGCTAATAAAAAGCTTAATCAGAATTGTAATGATACTATTAATTTTAGCAGTTGGATATGTTATAACTAAGCAGTTTTAAATTTTTCAATTTTTCAGCAGCTGAATATAAAAGGAAACGAATTTAACAGAATATAATAAAACAGAAAGCCCAAGAATAACTCTTGGGCTTTCTGTTTTATTATTAATTTTTATAAAACAACTTAGTAAGCTCTGGCATTACTGCCTTCGTAATAATTTATGAATGCTTTATTTACCACTTTTGTTCCGCCTGGAGTTGGGTAATTTCCTGTAAAATACCAATCACCATGATGGTTAGGACATGCTTGGTGTAAATTTTCAATGCTTTGGAAAATTACATCTACCTCAGCAGTTATTTCATCAGGAGTAACAATCATAGCTATTTGTGCCGAAATTTCATCAGGAGTAAATAACGCATACAAATCTTTCAAATAGTTTTTCATTTCTTCCTTTGGCAGATTTTCTTGTGCTTTACATTTTTGGTAAACTTCTTCAATTTTAGCATCTAGTTTACGCTCTTTAACCAAAGCTATCATTGCTTGAAAAGCTACAAAATCTTTTAACCTACTCATGTCAATTCCATAACAATCAGGGTAACGAATTTGAGGAGCAGATGAAACAATGACTATTTTTTTAGGGTGTAATCTATCTAAAATACGTAAAATAGAAGTTTTTAAAGTAGTACCTCGCACAATTGAATCGTCAATTACCACTAAAGTATCTTCATGGTTATTTACAATCCCATAAGTAACATCATACACATGAGCTACCATATCCTCGCGGTTGGTATCATCGGTAATAAATGTTCTTAGTTTAGCATCTTTAACTGCTACGCGCTCTCTACGCGGATGTAATTCTAAAATTTCTTTTAGTTTTTCATCGGTAACATTAGCGCCTAACTGCTTAATTTGTTCAATTTTATGGGTGTTTAATAAATCGTTTATACCATCTACCATTCCATAAAATGAAACCGCAGCAGTATTAGGTATATAACTAAAAACTGTGTTTTTAAAATCGTAATTTACAGTTTTCATTATTTTATCGGCTAATAAATAACCAAGCTGCTTACGCTCTTTGTAAATATCTCTATCATTTCCACGGCTAAAATAAATACGTTCAAATGAACATGCTTTATTTTCGGCTTGCGGAATAATATTGGTCTCTGTTATGGTACCATCTTTTCTAATAATTAAAGCATTACCACGACCTAGTTCTTTTATTTCTCTAATCGGAATGTTGAAACCAGTTTGAATGGCAGGACGCTCGCTTGTAACCACCGCTATTTCATCATTGCAATAATAAAAACAAGGGCGAATTCCATTAGGATCGCGAACCACAAAAGCATCGCCATGGCCCAATAAACCAGCCATTACATAACCACCATCAGCATCGCGCAATGAACGTTTTAAAATACTTTCAATATTTAATTCCTTAGCTATTAAACTAGATATTTCTTGGTTGCTGTGTCCATCTAATTTATATTTGGTAAATAAACGTTGGTTTTCTTCGTCAATAAAATGTCCAAATTTTTCCAACATAGTTACCGTATCGGCTCTTTCGCTCGGATGTTGCCCTAATTCTACCAACACATTGAATAATTCATCCACATTGGTTAGGTTAAAATTTCCGGCCAACATTAAATTTCGGCTCATCCAGTTATTTTCTCTAATAAACGGATGGCATAAATCAACACTATTACCCCCATGAGTTCCGTAGCGTAAATGACCAAGCAATAACTCGCCCATAAAAGGAACATTGGAGCGCATGTAATCAGGGTCGCGTAATTGTTCTTTGGTTCCTGATTTGCTAACTTTTTTATTTAATTTTTCAAAAATTTCGGCAATGGCGTTACTTCCATTTGCACGCTGACGGTTAATATAAGTTTCGCCAGGCAAGGCATTTATTTTAATGGTTCCCACTCCTGCTCCATCTTGGCCGCGGTTGTGTTGTTTTTCCATTAAAAGATAAAGACGTTTTAAACCGTATAATGCTGAACCGTATTTTTCTTGGTAAAAACTCAGCGGTTTAAGTAGGCGAATAAGGGCTATTCCGCACTCGTGTTTGATTGAATCACTCATAAAAAGATGCACAAAAGTACACCATTATTTTTAAATAATTTCCTTTTTAATGATTTAAAAATGCATGGATGCTTAAATGTTTCTCAAATACAAAAATAAAACTTAAAATTATTGATATTCATAAAATTACATTTACCTAAAAACAAAATAATTTAACTAAAACAAAAAAGGGTTACCAAATTAGGCAACCCTTTAAAATTATTTAAAACCAATGGTTTTACGCTCTTCGGTAAAGTTTGGATCTGCAATAAATTCCTCCACATCTTCCAATACCAATTCATAAATCATTTCTTTGGTACGTTTTTCAGTTTCGGTTTTTGCCAATCGTAAATGTTGGTTTTTAATAGCTTCTTCTATTACTTTCCGCACGCTTCGAGCATTTCCAAAAAACTTATTTCGAGTTTTATATAAAAATTCGCAATACAGTTTTATATGATTTGACGCCTCCTCTGTTGGCTTAATTCCATTATTTATAAGCATTTTCAATGCAATATCATGCAATTGTGGCGCATCATAATCCTCAAACTGCATTTCACGGTCAAACCTACTCTTAAGACCAGGATTACTTTCCAAGAAACGTTTCATATTATCAGTATAGCCAGCTACAATTACAATAAAATCACCACGCGAATCTTCCATTTTTTTCAAAATGGTTTCAACTGCTTCTTTACCAAAATCGTTTTCTCCACCTTCGCTTAAAGCATAAGCTTCATCAATAAATAAAACTCCACCCATGGCTTTATTAAGCACTTCATTAGTTTTTAAAGCAGTTTGCCCCACAAAACCACCAACTAAATCTTGCCTATCGCATTCTACCAAATTACCACGCTCCAGAATACCCAAAGCTTTATATATTTGGGCTAAAATACGTGCCACCGTGGTTTTTCCAGTTCCTGGATTACCAGTAAATACCGTGTGTAACGAAAACGATTGACGAACATCTTTACCAATTTCGCGGTAAAAACGAACCAATTTAACCAACTCATCAATTTCGGTTTTAACTGATTGCAAACCAATTAAACCATGTAAGGCATTTAACGAAGCAGTTAGCAATTCTTCGTCAATTGGAATATCAGTTATTGATTTATGTTTAATACCAAAAACTTTTTCAATATCTACAGTTTCAATTGTACTTAACACCTCGTTGCTTAACTCGTATGGGTTAGGCGATTGCATTAACCTTAAACCCATATTCATTTTGCATTCGTCAATTAAATTATTTACATATCTAGCATTTCCAAACATTCGGTCTCTATCACGGTAAGCATCTACTAATTTTTTAAAAATCAATTCTTTGGAAGCCTCATTGAATTTAATCCCTCTTTTTTGAGTGGAATAATCAGCAATTGATAAAAGCTCCTTAGGTAAGTAATCAGGGAAATCGTAATACATTTGAAAACGGCTTCGCATACCTGGATTACTTTCTAAAAAATTATTCATTTCATCAGGATAACCAGCAGCAATAATGGCAATATCGCCATCGCCATCGCTCATTTCTTTTAGCAATATTTCAATGGCTTCTTTACCAAAATCTTTACTATCATCGTTTTTTCGAGCCAAAGCATAAGCTTCATCTATAAATAAAATACCACCTTTAGCACGTTTGATAATTTCCTTGGTTTTAGGAGCAGTTTGACCAATATATTCCGCCACTAAATCACTTCTATCTGCTTCAATAACATGACCTTTACTTAACAAACCAAGTTGGTTATAAATTTTACCCAACATTTTGGCTACCGTAGTTTTGCCAGTTCCTGGATTGCCAGTAAATACAGCATGTAAGTTAATTTTTTCAGAATCATCAAAGCCTTTTTCTTTTCTAATTTTTAAAAAATTAAGGTAAGTAGTATATTCCTTTACTTTCTTTTTTATTGAATCGAGCCCAATTAAACTATCCAACTCCTTCATTATATCTTCAATATTTTCAGGAGCAGGCGCAGCGACTGCATTTTTTTCAATAAGCTTATTTACTTTTGGTTTTATTTCTTTAACCTTTGGTTCAATTAAAAATTCAGTACCCACATCAAATAAAATGCTGGCCACCAATTGATCCATAAAAATTATTTCGATGGTATAATAATCTAAACCCCAAGTGCCTTTTACATCATTTCCCCAACCAATGCTACATTCAAATTCAGGCTCAGCAGGATCAACAAAGAATATTTTTTCTACTGTACCTTTTAATTGACCTGAACGTGTTTTGAAGTTAAAAATTAATTCGCATGGCCATTTTTCGCCAGTTGCAACCAAATTCTCTGCCACCATTTCTAGCCAAACATACCTTGTTTCCTTAGTATCGAAAGCACTTAAGTAATTGCGTTCCGCTTTTGGAACATTAATTTCGGTGCCTTCATATAGCTTATTGGTTTTTATATTAAAATAAGGATTTTCGGTTTCAGTAACTAAACCCAAATCCACCACATAAAATTCTTTTTCAGCTATAAAAACGCCATCAATCCAAGCTTCCCAGCGGTAAGTACCTTTTTTCCAATAAGTGCCAGGTGTTTTTACTCCCCAACCTTCGCGTACATAAACTATATTTTCATCTTTTTTTATAGTTCTATCAGCAGATAAAGTGCATATTTCAGCACCATCTTCTTGCTTTACGCATTTTAAACTAATTTTTAAATCCCACTCTTTTTCGTCAAATAATTTATTAAAAAACGAAAGTTCACAGTAAATAAATGTGCACTCCGACATGTCGTACACTTGTCTATATTTTTTTTCATTGTTCGCAAGCCATTCGGTACTACCAAATATTTTTAAATCGCGAAACTTATAATGAACAACTTTATCTTTAGCCATTATTAGAATATATTTTTTGCTAATTAACGAACATTTTATTTGCATATTATTATTCAAAATTTAGTATTACCAAATTTTACACAATACTTACTTTAACCTATTAATATTCAGCATCTTTTTATTTATACAATGAATGTGCCATTTTTCTTCAAAGAATTATTTTTAAAAAAATTGAGCAAATATTTTGAATTATAGTTTTGTTTGCTACATTTGCACTCCCTTTAAAAAGGCAATTGGTGAGATGGGTGAGCGGCTGAAACCACCGGTTTGCTAAACCGACATACGCGTCAAAGTGTATCGAGAGTTCGAATCTCTCTCTCACCGCACAAATTTTTTAAGGGGCGAGTAGCAATGCTTAGTTCAAAAATTTAGCACTTTTGAAAAATTTGCAAACGGGGTGTAGCGTAGCCTGGTATCGCGCCACATTTGGGATGTGGAGGTCGTAGGTTCGAATCCTGCCACCCCGACAAAAACAGGCAAAGTCCAATTCTTTATTAGAGTTGGACTTTTTTTATTTATATCATTCATAATAATCGCTTGTTATAATTTTTCGCAAAAAGCAATTATACCATTTCAGCTATCTCTTTATTAATTCTAGCATCGAGCCAAAAGGTACCAAAAGGAATAAATGATACTAAAAAGGCTACCAAAGTTTTAATAAAACTCCATTTTACCACTATAAAAACTTGTAGCAACAAAATACCATAGAGCACAAATAATACACCATGCGCCCAACCAACATATTTTACAGGTTCGGGTATTTGCATCAAATATTTTAAAGGCATAGCTATAAGCAGCAACACCAAAAACGAAATACCCTCAGCTATTGCAATTACTTTAAAATTTTTAAGCACTTTTATCTTGTTATTCATTTTGTTTTTATTTTACGTGTGTTTTATTGTTAATCAAATCGTTATTGTATTGCTGAATAATACTTTTTACAGTACTATCCATTTTATTTATAATGGGAAAATATTGGTTATTCTTTAATTGATTATTCCTCATTAAACTATCTTTTTTCAAATCGAAAAATGCTTGACCCACTTTTCCATCGAAATGATACACATAAGGCCAATTAATAAATTGATAAAATCCGCTAATATGCTGCATTGCCCAATGATTTTGCCCAAAATTTTCGCCAAAGCTATAAAATGATTTGGGATACGAAACAAAATTCAGTGCCATCGGTAAAATATCAATTTGTTGAGTAGTAGTATCGATTACCGCTGGTTTTACCAATTGGTTATTGGCACTATAAACAAATAATGGAATTTCGTATTTACCTTGAGTAGTTTGATAATAAGGCCTTTCATTTTCGGCTGAATGATCGGCTGTGATTATAAAAATGGTATTATTAAACCATGGCTCCTTTTTAGCCTTATCAAAAAATTGTTGCAAAGCATAATCAGTGTATTTTATGGTGCGATGAATGGGCAATGTACCTTCGGTAAATTTAGCACTTAAATGCTCCGGAATACTATAAGGATGATGTGACGACAACGTAAACAAACTTGCATAAAACGGCTGCTTATTGCCTGATAATTGATTGGCAAAATATTGTAAATAAGGTTCATCAAAAATGCCCCAATGTTGGTCAAAATCTCCTTTGTTTGGATACTCTTTTAAACCAAAATATTTACCTCCTTGTGTTATAGCAGTAAAGTTATCAAAGCTCATGGTTCCGTTTTTTCCACCATGATAAAAACTGGTTTGATAGCCAAAATCTTGCAAATATGCACCCGCACTTTTTAGTTGGTTGCTTTGATAATAACTACTCATATAATCGTTATCCATTAAAGTAGGTAAAGATGCAAGCACCGCAGGAATTCCTTCAATAGAGCGCTTTCCGTTGGCATAAGCATGGGTAAAAACCAAACTGTGTTTCATTAGCGAATCAATAAAGGGTGTGTATCCTTTACCCTGATTAAAATAACCAACATATTCTTTGCCCACACTTTCTAAAATTAAAATAACAATATTGGGTTTAGTCCTTAAAGTATCTAATTGTTTACTTTGTTTTTGTGGATTGAAATATTGCTTTGCAATGTTGGTTTCAAAATAATTTTGAATAGTTAAACCAACTTGTTGCGTGCTCATTAAAAACTGAAAAGGTGTATTTACAATAAGCGGCACCAATTCAGCACGACTAATTCTTGCTGCATCAAAGGTGTTAATAGGCGTTAAATTTACTCCTCCCCTAGCCCCTAAAAAACAAATGGCCGCTATAAATATTAATGCAAGCCCTTCGCTTAAATATTGCTTCCAATTATATACAATCAAGGTAAAATCTATCTTTTTTTCAATCCATTTATTTAATTTATAAAAAACATAAATAATCAACAAAAGTATAATTAAAACATACCAATAATCTAACATATAATTAAGCCAAACTCCACCAAGTTCATCGCGCATTTTTAGTAATTCTAAACCAGAACGTTTGCCAGAAAATTTAAAATAATTGGTGTCAATTAAATTGAGCAAAACTGCTAAGCCATTTATGGTATAAAATAAAGCATTAATAATATACTGAAACCAAATGTGAGACCTGAATTTAAAAGGTACAACCACCAATAAAATAAACAATGAATTAGTGTAAATGATGGCCGAAAAATCGAATAATAGACCAACATAAAAGGCATGAACAATTTCTAAAAAACCAAATTGAAAGAAGGATGGATTTAAAACTAGGAAAATTAATCTACACAAAGTATAAATCAATAAAACCAAAAGTATTTTGTATAAGAGTAATTTTTGAAAGATAAGCCTTTTTAACATTATAAATATTGCAGCATTAAAGGTGCAATAATAAAGCATTACTACTTTATGATGAAATTATTATGCAATTGTGATAAAAACACGATAATTCTTATATTTTCAAGGAGTGTTTAACGGTTAATATTAAACTTTGGCTGAAACTTTTTGATGAGCAAATTTTCAAATAATAACGCATCAATTTCGGTTTCTACTAGTGTAAATTCAATATTGCAAATGCGGCTAACCATTATAGCCGTTTTACGGTTTTCGTAATGGTTTTTGTTAAAATAACTGCTTACCCGTTTTTTTTAACTTTTGGCTTTACCAATATAAATAAGCGTTCCATCTTTATCAGATCAATTGCAATTATATTGTTTTAAGAAATTGATTTCTTTAAAATAGGCTGTATGTATTGCTGCGTAAATGTAAGTAAAGTGTACAAAAAAACGGATGCCTTCGCTCAAAGCGAAGGCATCCGTTAGTTAGTTGTTTAATTAGTTAATTCGAACACAATTGGTAAAACCATTTTTACATTTACTTTACGTTTATTTTGTTCGCCTGCACTCCATTTAGGCATATTTTTTATAACCCTTACGGCCTCTTCATCGCAACCAAATCCTAGTTTTTTAACTATTTCAATATCCGATATTTCTCCGCTTTTGTTAATCACAAACGATACCATTACTTTACCATCTACATTATTTACCAAAGCAGCACTTGGGTATTTTAATTCATTGCCTAAGTATTCATATAAGTCGCCATTAAACTCAGGCATTTTCTCAATATCGCCAATAGTAAAGTTTTCACCACCATCATCACCACCTCTTGGTCCGCTAGGTCCAGATGGTAATGTTGGTGAAATATCACCTAAAGCCGGCCCTTCTGGTCCTTCAAAAGGTGCACGGGTAATGATGGAATCACTTATTTCTGTATGCACATCTATGTTTCGTGTAACTTGGTAGTTTTGGTTGTTTCCTTGTACTTTTGGTTGTTTAGCCATGGTTTTTTGTACCTCTTCTAAAAATTTGTTATCTTCTAGAACCACAGTAATTACTACAAGTGAATCATTTTTATCTACATCAGTTGGTTTTACTACTACTTCATTACCATGCAATTTGTTGTAAACAATTGAAAAAAGAATAATTAATAAAGGAGTTACAAATGTGATTAAAAAACTACGCTTTAAATTTTTGTCGTAATTGCTGCGTAATACATAAGCACCGTAAGCTTTGTTTCTGTTTTCAAACACTAACTCATCCAAGTTATTGTTTGGTTGTTTTAAAATGTTCATGGCTGTGTTTTTTTATTGGTTTAATAGCAAGACAA
>JBGSBN010000130.1:0-9905 GCA_041730515.1 Methylacidiphilales bacterium
CATCCAACTCACAGCCTCGGCGCTTGATGTGCTGAAGGGCTTTGGGCACATCCGGGTCGTTCTTGAACCCATAGTGGATCATGACCTGCCAACAATCGTGCCCTAGTGACTCAATCTCTAAGCGCTTGTCCATGCCAATCCAAGGAACCTCGTGATTGCGCACGGTGACAAACAGGTTGTTGGCATGCAGCACCTTGTTGTGTTTAAGGTTGTGCAGCAAGGCGTTGGGTACAGTGCCGACCTCAGCGGTCAGGAACACGGCTGTGCCCTCTACCCGCACCGGTGGACTGACAAAAATCGCATCCAAAAAGCTGGGCAAATCAATCGCGTCGGCACGCAGCTTTTGGTTTAGCAGACGTCTGCCGTCTTTCCCGCTTGGCGGGACAGGCTATGCCTCGCAATGACGAACAATGGGCTTTAACCCTAAAAAAAACAATTTGCCATTTCATGAATTGAAATGGGTTTTAACCCATTGTATTAAAGCATTGGTTAAAATAATTGCCAGAGGCAAAGTAATAATAACACCAGCGAGTCCGATAGCAATCAGACACTTGAGTTGGCAGATAGTTGGGTTTTCTGCGAAATTCCATTTTAGCTAATTTATAAAAGCAATATTGGTTACTAAACAAGGGATACCGCTAAGGCGGTATTACAGAATGACTGTTGTGATGGAATTTGTGTAATCTGTGTAATCTGTGGCAAAAAGTTATTAGTTGGGTGACACAACAACGGGCAGCTTTTTTTAGAAACCGTGTATGGATTCGGCAGGCTCACCATGACATTGGACGCAAGGATAATATTGTAAATTGATTATTATGATTGGAGTGCGTTGGCCTGACAATAAAGCGGGCCGTGCTTCTAGCCTTGCGGGTGGGTAGCTTTTTATTGTCTAGCGTTTTTGCATACTTTTTTGGCAATGCAAAAAGTATGAAGAATAAAAGTGCTAAATTCAAATTTTAAAATAAATAGTTGGTCAGGAGACACAACAACGGGCAGCTTCTGTGTAATGGGCTTTAGCCATTAAAAAACAAATTGCCTTATAAATCAATTGAAATGGGTTCTAACCCATTTAATTCGGGCATTGTTTAGACTAATTGCCAGAGGCAAAGCAATACTAACACTAGCGAGACGCTAGCGTTGGCTGCAATTTGCGTTTTTCTTCGAAATTCCATTTTAGCTAATTTACAAAAGCAATATTAGTTACTAAACAAGAAGTACCGCTAAGGCGGTATTACAGAATGACTGTTGTGATGGAATTTGTGTAATCTGTGTAATCTGTGGCAAAAAATTGTTAGTCGGATGAAACAACAACGGGCAGCTTTTTTTTTAAACCGTGTATGGATTCGGCAGGCTCACCATGACATTGGACACAAGGATAATATTGTAAATTAATTATGGCGTTTGGCGAGCGTTGGCCTGACAATAAAGCGGGCCGTGCTTCTAGCCTTGCGGGTGGGTAGCTTTTTATTGTCTAGTCCTGCAAGGCAGGATTTCTTTTTCAGCAATGGAAAAAGAAAGAAGAAAGTCCTTTAGAAGGTCAAATAATTACCATGGCATTGGTTTAAGCAAGTTTTAGTTAAAACCAATACCATGATTATCATAAAATTTATTAGTTAAAATAAAAGCATCTTCAATTTTTTATCTTAGAGCTTTTATTATTCTCCTAATACTGGAATTTTTATTTTATTAAAAGCGTAATAATACTTTACCATTTTTTTCTCCGATTTATCCAACTTCACCTTTTTACCATCTACTTTAGTTTTGTAAGATACCTCTATTGAACAACCTTGATAATAATAATTATTCTTATACCAAAGTTTTGGCACTCCTAACTTCCAGTTGTAATCAAATGTATTTAAATCGCCATTTCTTATACCTAAAGGCTGTCTAATTTCCGATAATAATGGCGTAGTATTATCGCTAAGGAGACTGTAAACATGGGGTATATTTTGTTTATCAGGATAAACTGCGGTAAATTGTTCTTCGCCAGTTTGGTAAAAATCTGCTCTTGAAGCAAGTTTGAAACTTATATTACCATAATATTCATGTGCATTTTCCCATAACAAAGCCCCTTCGGAATTTACCCCAAAACTAATTAATCCTATCACTTGAATACCATCATAATAAACCTCTGTTCTTGTCGAACGTCTTCCTTTATCATCGGTGGTAGTAGTTGTAATATAATAATATCTTGGTCTTGTAATTTCTCCTAAAAAAACATATTCATCAGCTTTAATGATTATTTTACTAAATGTTACATCCAAATCAGCATCGGCATCACTCTTTTTATACTTTCTATTGTCATCAAACGAATTACTTCCAATTAAAGTAGTAATGGTATTATCAAATTTTTTCCATGGTATTCGAATCATATTTACCTTGCTATTATTTTCGAACAATCCAACACAAATACCTTCAGTTTTATGATCAATAACCGTGAATTTGCCTCCCCATTTTTCACCATAGGTGCCAACAAAAACTTTTTTATTATCCTTTACTTCCATCTTACCTCTAAACATTTCCAAGTTTTCAGGAAAATCAATATTGATATTATTTTTAACAACACCCTCTTCAATATTTCGTAAAAAATACTTGGATTTTTTCTTAACTTTATGTTTCATTACTGCTGAAAAATCCCCATTTTTTTCATTACAACCTGCAGCTAAAATACCAGCATCACCCCTAAAATAATCATTTAAAGCAAATTGGTTCATTACATTTTTACTCTTCATATCAATGGTAATAATAGCAGGATCATAATTAGGTGAATAAAATATTGCCGGTACAAATAATAAGCCAATTGATGCAGTTTGAACTGTATTTATTTTTCGTTCAGAAGCCCCTTGTTTTCCTAATAATATTACTTTACCATCAACCACCTTCATTTCATTTAAAAATAAAGCTCTGTTATTGGTACCATTATAAGTGGTTAGTTTATTTGTATTCAAATCTATTTTTACAATAGTGTAATCAAAAAAGTAACTGTGTTGAAAAGTTGGTCTTTTTTTAGCAGCTCCATTTCGGTTTAACAAATCATTGGCTAAAAGCAAATAACCACATTCTTTTTCTGTTAAATACTCAACAATGGTATATTCTTTAGGTACTAATACACTGTATTTTGCAACCTCATTAAAAGCTGTATCGAAATTAGTAATATTAAACTCATAAAAACCACCCTTTTTCTTTTCGGCTGATTTATAAGTTAATAAAACACCTTTGTTACCAATTGGAAATGAGTTATAGCCATCTAAAGATTTTTCAACTTCTATTTCTTTATGTCCTGCATCAGAATTTAAAATAGTGTCTTGTTCAGGCACTAATACTTGGGCATTTAACAATATGGATAATTGGGTAGCTAAGGCTAATAAGAGTATTTTCTTCATTTTTATTATTTATATTTAACGCAATGAAAAGAAATTGTATTAAAATTAAAAACATGATAATTAACACAAACTTATAAAGAATAAAAAAGTACAGTTAAAAGGGATTATACCGCTTTGATGTGTTATTTAGTCCAATTTATTTTTTGCGGCATAATACCATCTAAGATTTACACCCAACCCATTGGCCTATTTCGTAAATCAAAATGGTATTACTTAATAACCGTCCCTAGAACCAACCACCTAAAAGCCCAAGCCCACGAAACCTTTACATTGGCATAATTAGACGTGCTTTTTGATAAAATTTGAACCCAATCGGTTTTTATAAATCCACGTGCTACTGAAAGTTTTGCATCGTTTTTTACCAAATACGATTTACTAAACAGAGCTGTTAGCCACGCAATGGAATAATAAGCCAAAATATTTCGGTGCAAATCGTTTATTACAAATCCTAAACTTGCGTGTTGGGTACACCAAGTTAACATTTTACTTATTTCATCGTTTTTTAAATGATGGGTAAATAAACAAGCCAAAGCTATATCGAACTGAATATTTAAATTAGGAAGATTTCGGTAATCGCTGCATATAAAGCTAATTTCAGGAAAACTTGCACATTGTTGCCTGGCATAAGTTATACAATCTTCTTTTAAATCAACTCCAATTAATTTAAAAGTTAGTCCTTTATTTTTGGCCCATTTGGCTATGTAAATTAAATTATCGCCTCCCCCACAACCTATATCAATAAGGGTATAAACTTTAGTTTTTTCAAACTTAAATTGATTGAGCCCATTAGTAGTTACTTGATGTCCGCCAAGCCAAGTATTTATAAAATGGAGTTCCCTCAAATTTTGAAACAAATCTAATTGGGGAATAAAATCATTGTCTAATAACTCTTTTAAAGGCGAACGGTATTTTAAATCAATCATTAGGGTCAAATCAAGTATTTTTTTTTGGGTATTTTATAAATACTTTTTTTGCATTTAATTCGCAATTAAATTAAAGCAAAAAATGAAAAAACAAATTTTTACACTATTACTTCTTTCTATTATTTTTAAATATGGTAATGCATCCATACTTGTTACACCAATTAACATCAGTTTAGATAGTATAAAAACTAATTACCAACTTGATATTAATGGCGATGGTGAGTATGATTTTACATTTAATTCGTTTGCCAATGGCTCTTTTACCATTACAGGTAGAGTTGGAAATGGCAAAAGCTTTTTTTTAGCTACAGGTACCATAAGTGGAAGCAATAATTTTCCAGTTAAAATAAAAAACAATCAAACTTTTACCAACTTAACTTCTTGGAAATCGAACAATATTTTTATTCAAAGCCCAAACCTAAACTACACAGATTTTAAAGGAAAAGGTAACAAATATATTGGAGGCCGAATGCAAGTAACAGGCATGCCAGAATTCTATTATTTTTGGATTTTGGTAAATGTAAGTGCAGATGGCAGTAAGTTAAATTTAATAAAAAGCGGCTTCGAAACAGAAGCAGATTTAGCCATATTAACCGAAAATGAAGGTGTTGACGAAAACCCAAACACCTCTATTAATAAAATCAAAAATCAAAATATGTTTACCATATTTCCTAATCCTGCCAATACAGAAATAACCATACAAAGTACATTAGCTATTAAGGAATATAAAATTTATAATTTAAGTGGTTTGTTGGTAAGTGAACCAAGTGAATTTACCACTGATAAAATAAATGTGGCCCATTTGCAAAAAGGTATTTACTTGCTTCAAGTTTTGGATAAAAACAATCATTTATTTACCCAAAAATTAATAATTGAAAATAATTAAATGAAATTTAAAAGCATAATTGTCGCCATAGCTGCAAGCTCAAGCTTAGTTTTAACAGGAACAGCACAGAACCTTACACACAAAATGCCTGAAAGTAAAAATGTAAATGCCGAAAAGGAGTTTGAAGTTGAATGCGATCGATTTGCTGACTTGCAAATTTTACGTTACCAAATTGAAGGTTTTAATGAATTAACCCCTCAACAAAAAGAATTGGCCTACTACCTATCTGAGGCCGCCAACGCAGGTGGAGATATCATTTACGATCAAAAATACAAATACAACTTAACTGTTAGAAAAACCCTAGAAGCCATTTTGCAAAGCTACCGAGGCGATAAACAAAATGCCAACTACAAAAAACTAGAAGTGTATGCCAAGCGTGTGTTTTTCTCTAATGGAATTCACCATCATTATTCTAATTTAAAATTTGTACCTGAATGCAGCTTCGAATACTTTTCGGGTTTAGTAAAATCGTGTCAGGAAAAAGATTTACCTTTAAATGGAAAATCGGTAGACAATTTTTTGAAATTTATTAAGCCCATCGTTTTTGATATTAAATTCGAAAATAAAACGGTTAACCTTGCATCTGGCATTGATAATGTGAAAGCCTCAGCTAATAATTTTTATGAAGGTGTAACTCAAAAAGAAGTAGAATCATATTACGAATCTAGAATGACCCAAAAAGATGAAACGCCAATATCTTGGGGCTTAAACAGTAAAATGATTAAGGAAAATGGGCAAATAATAGAAAAAGTATGGCGCCAAAGCGAGATGTATGGAAATGCCATTGAAAAAATTACTTATTGGTTAGAAAAAGCTGTTGCTGTGTCAGAAAACGAACAACAACGAAATGCTTTAATTCTATTAATTCAATTTTACAGAACTGGTGATTTGAAACTTTGGGATGATTATAATATAGCTTGGGTTAAAGATGTAGATAGCAGAATTGATGTAGTAAACGGATTTATTGAAGTTTATGGCGATGCGATTGGCAAACGCGCAAGTTTTGAAAGTGTGGTTTCAATGAAAGACATGGAAGCAACCAAGAGAATTGCTGCTATTGCTGAGCAAGCTCAATGGTTCGAAGACAACTCACCTATTGCAGTTGAACATAAAAAAAGAGAAGTAAAAGGAATTACGGCTAAGGTAATTACAGTTATTCAGGAAAGTGGCGATGCTGCTCCATCTACACCAATTGGTATTAACCTTCCAAATGCAAATTGGATTCGTCAAAAACATGGTAGCAAATCGGTTTCATTAAGTAATATTGTTCATAGTTATAATATAGTGGGTGCTAAAAGCCCAATGCTTCAGGAGTTTGCCGAAAACGAAAAACAAATTGCACTAGCAAGAGAATTTGGTGCACTTGCTGGCGACTTACATACTGACATGCATGAAGTAATTGGACATGCAAGCGGACAAATAAATCCAGGAATAGGCGATCCAGACCAAACACTTAAAAACTATGCAAGCACTTTAGAAGAAGCAAGAGCAGATTTAGTTGCATTGTATTATGTAATGGATAATAAGTTGGTAGAAATGGGTGTAATGCCTAATTTAGAAGTAGGAAAAGCTGAATATGATAATTATATCATGAATGGTTTGATAACTCAATTAACTCGTTTAAACATTGGTGAAAATTTGGAGGAGGCACACATGCGTAACCGACAATTAAATGCCAAATGGGCTTACGAAATGGGTAAAAAAGATAATGTAATTGAATTTGTAAAACGCAATGGGAAAACTTATGTAAAAATTAACGATTACAATAAATTACGCGACCTATTTGGGCAACTTTTAAAAGAAATTCAACGCATTAAATCGGAAGGTGACTTTAAAGCTGCCACTGCATTAGTTGAAACGTATGGAGTTAAAGTAGACCAAGAATTACTTAAAGAGGTAAAAGCACGTTTTACTAAATTAAATGTGGCCGCTTATAAAGGTTTTATTCAACCAAAATTGGTTCCAACTATGAATGGAGACAAAGTAATTGATGTCGTGGTGGAGTATCCTAAAGATTTTATAAAAAATCAATTGGATTTAGGAAAACGTTATGGCTTTTTGCCAATTATGAATTAATTTTTAAAAACAATTTTTTATAATAAAGCCAAAGCAATTCAAATTTTGTTTTGGCTTTATTTTTTCATATATGATAAACTTAAATTTTGAAACCCTTTCGGAAATAGAAACAAATAGACTTATTTTAAGACCTGTAAATGCTGATGATGTAGAAGCCGTTTTTGAAATTCGCTCTAACCCTATTACCATGCATTTTATTCCTAGACCTATGGCAGAAAATCTCGGAGATGCAATGGCTGTAATCCAATTAATAGACGAAGGAATTGCCAATAAAACAAGAATTAATTGGGCCATAACCCTAAAAGAAAATACCCAACAACTTATTGGAATAATTGGTTTTGTGAAAATAAATCAGGATAACCAAAGAGCAGAAATAGGCTATGTATTAAATGAAAATTTTCAAAAAAGAGGTATCATGTTAGAAGCGGTAAATGCAATTGTTGAATTTGGCTTTCAGCAATTTAACTTTCACTCCATTGAGGCAGTAATTAATCCACAAAATCAGCCATCTATTGGTGTGGTTACTAAATGTGGTTTTACCAAAGATGCATACTTTAAAGATTATACTTTTCATAACAATCAATATACTGATGCATTGGTTTTTTCAAAAGTAGTTAATCAATTCTGATAAAAATACAAATAACTATAACAAAAACAGGCCAATAAGTTAAACTTATTGGCCTGTTAATTTAAAAATTATCGATAAATTCTTCTAAGCGCTTAATGCAGCAGCTCCACCAACAATTTCCGAAATTTCGGTAGTAATTGCTGCTTGACGAACTCTATTGTATTCAACTTTTAATGATTTCAATAACTCACCAGCATTGTCAGTAGCTTTATCCATAGCAATCATACGAGCACCATGTTCTGAAGCTAAAGAATCTAGCATACATCTAAATAATTGTGTTTTTAAAATACGAGGAATTAATTCCAAAAGAATCTCTTCCTTGTTTGGTTCAAAAATATAATCGTTTTTCTTAACACTTTCCGATGCAAAAGAAGCTGTATTAATTGGTAAAAACTGCTCAGCACTTAAAATTTGAGTAGCAGCATTTTTAAATTGGTTGTAAACAATTTCAACTGCATCAAATTTACCTGAATTATATTGATTTAAAATAAACTCACCAATAGCAAAGCCTGTTTCAGAATTTGGAGTTAATAAGGCATCTTTAAAAGTATCAATATAATTAACTGATTGCTTCGAAAAATACTCATGTCCTTTTTTTCCAATTCCTATTACACTAACTCCTCCATTTGCTTTTTGAACAGCATATTTTTCGTTAATGGTTTTATTAGCCATTTTAATAACATTGGCGTTAAACGAACCACATAAACCCCTATCACTAGTAATTACAACCAATAATACATTTTTTACTGGACGTGAATCAAAGTAAACTTTTAAAGAATCTACATCAATGCTATCAGATAAATTGCTTAAAATTCCATTTAACTTTACAGCATAAGGTCGCATTAAAGTAATGGCATTTTGTGCTCTGCGCAATTTGGTAGCCGAAACCAATTTCATGGCTTTGGTTATTTGTTGTGTAGAGGTAACTGATGCTATTCTTATTCTAACTTCTTTTAAATTTGCCATTTTTTATTAGTTGATTGGTTAATAGGTTGATTAATTAATAAAGTAAATTCTTATTTAACTAATCAACCCATCAACTTTTTACTATAATTAACCTACGTATTTTGCTGATAATTCTTTACAAACTTTTTCAATAGTTGCAGCAGCATCATCCGATAATCCTTTTTTCAAATCGTCTAATGTGTTTTTATGTTTATTTTCCATATAACTTAAAAACTCAGCTTCGAATTCACGCACTTTATTAACAGGAACATTGCTTAATAAACCTTTAGTTCCTAAGTAAATAATTGCTACTTGTTGATCAACACGTAATGGTGAGAATTGACCTTGTTTCAAAATCTCTACGTTACGAGCACCTTTTGCTAATACTGATTTAGTTGCTGCATCTAAGTCAGAACCAAATTTAGAGAAAGCTTCTAACTCACGGTATTGAGCTTGATCTAATTTTAAAGTACCAGCCACTTTTTTCATTGATTTAATTTGAGCATTACCACCTACACGCGATACCGAAATACCTACGTTAATAGCAGGACGAATACCAGAGTTAAAAAAATTTGACTCTAAGAAAATTAGTCCATCAGTAATTGAAATTACGTTAGTTGGAATGTAAGCAGATACGACACCAGCTAGTGTTTCAATAAAAGGTAAAGCCGTTAATGAACCACCACCTTTAACCAAATGTTTGATTGAGTCTGGAATATCATTCATTGCTTGAGCAATAGAATCGGTAGCATTAATTTTAGCAGCACGCTCTAATAAACGGCTATGTAAGTAAAATACGTCACCTGGGTATGCCTCACGTCCTGGAGGTCTACGTAACAATAATGAAACTTCACGGTAAGCTACTGCTTGTTTTGATAAATCATCATAAACAACCAAAGCAGGATTTCCTAAATCGCGGAAAAACTCACCTATTGCAGCACCAGCCATTGGAGCGTAAAACTGCATTGGTGCAGAATCAGAAGCTGGAGCAGCTACAACAACGGTGTAGGGCATTGCACCACGTTCTTTTAATGTCTTTACAATGTTTGCAACTGTTGAACCTT
>JBGSBN010000131.1:0-9901 GCA_041730515.1 Methylacidiphilales bacterium
CCGAAATTTGTCAGTTCAACTGACAAATTTCGGGGATTTTATTTTATAATATTTGGTAATATATCAGCCAAAAAGCTTGTTAATCCTACTACTTCCACTTGTTTGTTTATAAAGTATGAATTTTCTTTTGATGGAGTAACAATAAAATTATTTTTCGAATTTAAATCTTTAATACTTTCCGTTAAACCTTTAGAAACAGTTGGTGATGTTGAATATTTTATTTCAATGCAAGCTATAGGTTTAATGCCTTTTATCAATACCAAATCTACTTCACTTCCATCATGTGTTCTGTAGTAATAAGGCTGAATAGTTCGAGGTAATAATTGAATAATTTGTTCTATTACATAACCTTCCCACGAATTACCAACTGCCATGTGGTTAAACAAAGTTTTTGTACCATGAATATCTAATAAGTAATGCAATAAACCACTATCTCTAATATATACTTTTGGGCTTTTTACCAAACGCTTTTTTATATTGATATGAAATGGATTTAGTTTTCTAATCATATATGCACCTTCCAAATGATCAAGATAGCGATTAGTAGTAGTTTGGCTAATGTCAAGCCCTTTGGCAAAAGAATTTGCATTCCAAATCCCTGCATGATGATGTGCTAGCATACGCCATAATCTAAACATTATTTGTGGCGAAAAATTAGTTCCAAATAATGAATTTAAATCCCTTTCCACAAAAGTTCTAGCAAAACCATCCATCCATAAAAACCAAGCTTCATCGTTTTTGGCAGTATAAGCATCAGGGAATCCACCTCTAAACCAATGCTTAGTTTGTGTATTTAGTTTTTGAGGTAATTCACTAATATTAAATGGATGTGCTTCTATATAATAAATTCTACCAGCCAATGATTCAGATGCTCCTTTCACCATTTCTGGAGTGGCTGAACCTAGTAATAAAAACCTTCCTGCTTTTCTTTTTTTGTCGATAACAGAACGCAATACAGGAAACAATTCTGGTAATCGCTGAACTTCGTCTATTATAAAATTTGCATTTTGATTTTGACTTAAAAAAAATTCGATGTCGCTAAACTTACGTAAGTCAGCAGGGCTTTCTAAATCAAAATAATCAGCATTGTTTTTTAGCTCTTTTTGAATGGTAAGAGCAATGGTAGTTTTACCACATTGCCTAGGCCCAACAAGCCCAACAGCAGGGAATTGTTTGAGCAGTTTTTCTATCTGATTTTTAGCAATTCGATTAACTTTCATGGTGCAAGTATAAATAAAAATCCCCGAAATTTGTCAGTTCAACTGACAAATTTCGGGGATTTTTATTTAAGTTATTTTGATCTTTCTACTTTTGTTACAAAGTATTTTGATTCGCCACGCCAAGGAAAAGTCATGTAGCGTTTTATAAAATATAAATTTACCCTTTCGCCCGATAACGAAACTTGTTGCAATTGATTGATAACTGCTGTATCACTGCTTTCTACCGAAAAATCAAACGATTCGGCTATTGGGCTTGTTCCCTTCAAAGCGCCAAAAGTTTCTAAGTTTAATTTGCCTTCATAGGTTTTAAAAAGAACACCTTTTTGGCTTATGCGCAATACTTTACCTGCCATTAAACCACTTTCGTATTTTCCCCAATAAAAAAAGGCAAAAACACCCAAGGTGATAATGGTTAAAAATAAAAGTACCTTTTTGGCAGTATTAATAGCTACTTTTTTTACTTTTTGAGCAAAATTGGGTGGGATTGTATTATTAATTTCATCCATGATGTTGGCAAGTTAACAATTATAATTTTATTGAAATTGATTTTTTTTTGTTTTTCAAATAAAAAAAATTGTTTTGTTTGCATACATCAAAACATTTTTCACCTCAACTAGTTATGCTTATTATATGAAATATTTTTACATACTATTACTTGTGCTTCCAATTTCGCTTAAAGCACAGCAAGACTCTACAAAAGAAGAAGAAATAGATTTTAGTCAGTACGAAAATTTAGAACCCGCTACCGAAACAAAAAGATTTTGTACTTCAAAAGTATTGGGATTAAGTCCTAATAAGTTAATTAGTATTGGTTACGACTACCAATTGGCACACCAATTAGAAAGTCATGATAATAATGCAACTGGAGGAAATATTAAACACGGTGAGGCAGATATGAGTGGTGCTGGTGGATTGCGATTAGCAGCTAATTTTCCAGTTATTTCAAATACCAAATTATTGGTAAACGTAGGAGTTACTTATTTACAGAATCAATATTTTACCCGCGGCTTTACTAGCAATAATTACGTAGTGAATAACTTGGTCAATCAAGGCTTAAGTTCTACTGGTATAAACACTACCGTTTTTAAACCTTTAAATGAAAAACGGTTTATTTTGGCATTTGGTTCGGCTGATGCAAATGGTAATTATGGTTTTTCGAGTGATAATTTAATGGACCATTTGGCTAAACCAAAAATAACTTTAGCGGCTTTGTATGGTATCAAAAGAAATGATCGATCGATGATTGCATTTGGAATAAGTAGAACGTACCGTCCAGGTGCTTTGGGTTATATTCCGTTGATACTATTTAACCATACTTTTGTAAATCGAAAGTGGGGGATAGAAGCGCTATTTCCCGCAAGATTAGCCGTAAGAAGAACATTTAATGCTCGTAATCTATTATTAGCTGGTTACGAGTTAGAAGGTAATAGTTATAGCATTTTAAATACATCTGGTGGAACTGTTTCTCCTTACAACGATTTGGAGTTAAAAAGGAGCGAAATTAGGGCACGTATTTCATACGAAAAACTAATTACAGGCTTTATTTGGTTAACAGTTCAAGCTGGTTATAGAATTAACTACAATTTTAACATTGATAAAGGAGATAATGTAAGGTTACTAGGTAATAAAGATGCTTATTACATAGAAAATCATTTAACTAATCCTTTGTATTTTAATATTGGAATACATTTAGTTAGTCCTTAAACAACGGGCTTAAATTGTTCAAACGCTTGTAAACAGTTATTGCAATAATGCATGCTGCGGCAAAGTGTTGGACCAAATGGAGTTTTCATGTCTGTATTTTTGCTACCGCAATGAGGGCAAACACTATGTTCTAATAATTCCATGGTAATTTCGCCTTCGTGTTTGGGCGGAGGAGCAAGGCCATGTTTCTTTAAACACATTAAACCACGTTCGGTTAGTTTATTGCTATTCCAAGGTTTGTCAAAAGTGGTTTTTACTTCCACTGTTTCAATTCCTATTTCTTTTAACCTTTCAGCCACCATATTTTCCATCATTTTTATAGCTGGGCAACCTGTAAAAGTTGGAGTCATTTCAACATATACATTGCTTTCGCCTCTTACTTCTACTTTGGTAATTATTCCCATATCTACCATACTTAATGTTGGAATTTCTGGGTCTTTTACTACTTCAAGTGCTGACCAAATTTCTTTTTCGGTAATCATAATTTTAGCTTTTATAAATTGTTTAAACGCAATGTTTTATTTTGTGTTTTAGATTCGTGATGTTTCACAATTTTAAACATTGAATCTATCATTATTTGATAATTTTTATCACCCACAAGTTCTGCATATTCATCTCCCAAACTATTTACACATTTTTTTGTGTCTCTTATTAGGTTTTTGCCATTTTCAGTTAAAAAAATAAGCGATGCCCTAGCATCTGTTTCGTGTTTTTCTATTTTAATCAAACCATGTTCTATTAGTTCTTTAACTACTTTGCTCATGGCTTGTTTGGTAACTTTGGCTTTCATGGCTACTTCGTTATTGGTACTTCCATTTTCCGATATATTCATTATAAAAGGCATATAACCCATTTTAAAATAATCATAGCCATGATAGTTTAATTGTTCATACGCCCAATCATCAAAAAAACGTTTCCACGTATTGATTAATTTACCAATATTTTTTTCGTTATAGTTTGCTGGCTTTTCGTTTGTTTTCATTGCTTGTTTCATTGCCATTTCATTTGCAAATATATGTTATTTTAAAATTAAATAGTCAATCTACTTGACTTTTATAGTCAACTTAGTTTACTTTGTGCCGGTAAAACATTATGGAAACAACAACTCAACCAAAAAAGAAAAAAACGCCACTCATTATTTTTGGCGTGTTAGCAGCTGTATTATTAGTTTATGGTGCATTTAAATTATACCATTCATTTACACACGAAAGTACCGATAATGCACAAATAGAAACCAATGCTACTCCAATTGTTAGTCGCTTAGCTGGTTATATTGATTCAGTAAATGTTTCAGATTATCAAACTGTTTCAGTTGGAAATATTTTAGTTAAAATTGATAACCGCGAATACGAAATAGCTGTAGAACAAGCTAAAGCGGATTTGCTTTCGGCTCAAGCTGATTTATCAACGGCCAATGCCCAATTAGTAAGCACCAATGCAAATAGTAAAGTGGCTGCTGCTAATTTAAGTGTTCAAAAAGTGAGGCTTAATAAAGCCAAAGCCGATTACGAACGTGATCAAAATTTATTTAAAGAAAACTCTATTACACGAAAGCAACTAGAAGATAGTAAAGCCAACTTTGAAACTGCCCAAAAACAATTAAATGCTAATCAAGATCAGTTGACTTTTGCGGAATCGCAAATAAGTAACAACAAGGCTCAAATTGAAAAAGTGCAAGCTTTGATAATTGCAAAAAAAGCATCTTTAAAAAATGCCAACTTGCGTTTAAGTTATACCAATATTACTTCGCCAATAAATGGTAAAGTAGGTAAAACCAATCTACAACCGGGACAATACGTTCAGCCAGGTCAATCGTTATTTACCATAGTTAATAACGAAACGTTTTGGATTACCGCTAATTTTAAAGAAACTCAAATAGAGAAATTACATGAAGGCATGGAAGCCGAGGTAAAATTAGATGGTTACGAAAACGTAAAAATCATTGCTAAAATAGCTAGCTTAAGTGATGCAACTGGAGCTCGTTTTACTTTATTACCTCCTGATAATGCAACGGGTAATTTTGTTAAAGTTACTCAGCGTGTTCCTGTGCGTTTATCAATAGAAAATATAGCCGATGTAAAGCAGTATTTAAAAGCTGGTTTAAGCGTTACTGTTAGTATTAAAACCAACTAGTATTTATGTATCCTACTGGTATAAAACGTGCCATGATTGTGTTTACAACTATATCGGCAGCTATTATGGAGCTGATTGATACTAGTATTGTAAACGTGGCACTTTCGCAAATAAGTGGAAACTTAGGAGCCACCATCGAAGATACTTCGTGGGTGGTTACTGCGTACGCCATTGCCAATGTAATTATTATTCCAATGACGGGATTTTTGCAAAGGTTTTTTGGAAGAAAAAATTACTATTTAACTTCTATTGTTATTTTTACCATAGCTTCTTATATGTGTGGAAATGCCAATAATCTTTGGGTTTTGGTAGGTTGGCGTTTTATTCAAGGTGTGGGTGGAGGAGCATTGCTATCTACTTCGCAAGGTATTTTGTTCGATGCCTTTGAACCTAAAAAACGAGCCATGGCCTCGGGTATTTTTGGAATGGGTATTGTGCTTGGTCCTACCATTGGACCAACTTTAGGAGGTTTAATTGTAGATAATTACTCTTGGCCTTTAATTTTCGATATCAATATTCCTTTTGGCATTTTAGCAGCATTGTTAACCATTACTTTTATTGATAGAAAAGAAGATGAATTAAACATAAACAGAAGTGCTATTAAAATTGATTATTTTGGAATTGCCATGTTGGTTTTAGGTGTTGGTTCCTTACAATATGTTTTGGAAAAAGGCCAAGCCGATGATTGGTTTGAAGATACCAATATTAGAATTTTAACTTTTACGGCTATAACGGGTTTAGGTACTTTTATATGGCGGCAGCTTACTGTGGCTGTGCCAATTATTAATTTAAAAGTACTCAAAAACAGTAATTTAGTAGCTAGTAATGTGCTTACTTTTGTGTGTGGTTTTGGGCTTTTTGGTTCAGTATTTATTTTCCCGGTTCTGGTGCAACGTGTAATGGGTTATACACCCACCGAAGCTGGTTTTTCAATAGTTCCTGGAACCATTATTGGATTATTCTTAATGCCGATAATCGGAAAAACCTTAGGCTCAGGAACACCACCTATTGTGTATGTAATTATTGGATTTATTTCGTTTATTATTCATGGTTATACATCATCGTTGGCTACTGCTGAGGCAAGCCGATTGTGGTTTGCTATTCCACAAGTGTTTAGAGGAATTGGCACTGCTTGTTTAACTGTGCCTTTAATTAATCAAGCTGTGGTTGGATTGGCTCCTAAAGATTTACCATCAGGTATAGCGTTAACCAATATGCTGAGGCAATTAGGTGGAGCATTTGGAATAGCCATGATGAATACTTTTGTTACCCAACGGTTTGCTATTCATAGAACAGATTTACTAACCAATACCGCAGCTAACGACCCTGAAATGATGCAACGTTTTTCAGGAAGTGTACAATTGTTTTTAAGCAAAGGTTTTAACTTAATTGATGCACAGCAAGCTGCATACCGAGCCATTGATGGAGCCATATCAAAACAAGCTTATTTATTGTCGTACCTCGATTCGTTTTTATTAATAAGTCTATTTTTTATAGCTACCATTCCGTTTTTATTTATGCTGCGTACGCAAAAAACCAATAAAGAAACACTTGCAAAAATTGCAGAAGAATCACATTAATACATTTAACAAATGAAAAAATATATTTTTATAATAACCTTATTAGCGAGCATTTTAAATGTGAATGCCCAACAAAATGCTGAATTGCAACAGCTAATTAATGAGTCGTTTACATTCAATCCTAAACTAAAGGAAATACAACAAAACGAGCAAATAGCTCAACAAAGAATTGCGGTTACCAAAAGCAATCAAATGCCAAACGTGAGTGGTTTGGTAAGTTACAATTATATTGATCCTGTTGGTCAAGCTACCTTTCCTGTTGGGCCTGGTGTAACGCGTAATTTGCAGTTTCAACCCAATAATAATTTTAACGCAAATATCACCGCTAATTATATTCTATTAGATTTTGGTAGATTGAAATCAGCAGTTGAAAAATCGAAAGAAGATTTGAATTTAAGTAAACAAAACACAGAGTACAATAAGCAAATATTGGCTTCGCAAGTAGCGGGTATTTATTATTACATTGTTTACTTAAAAAAGGCAGTTAGTATTCAAGATAGCGTAATTAATTATTACAAGCAGAACAAATCCATTATTCAAAGTAAATTGAACAATGGCGATGCTTTAAAAGTTGATTTGTTTAACATAGAAGCCAGCATTGACAATGAGCAAAACCGCAAAGTTGATTTGCAAAATTTGCTCCAAAAACAACTTAACTTGCTCGAATTTACCACAGGAAAAAGCATGGTTCAGTTGAGTCAATTTGATTTTGTAATAAAAAATGGAAGTGTAGATGATTATATAAAACTTGCCGAAAATCAAAACAGTGAATATGCTTTGGTTAAAACACGTATTACGCAAGCTCAGTTAGATGTAAAATATAACAAGCGCCAACTTACACCTACTTTAAATGCTACTGCTAGTGCGGGTTTTAGAAATGGTTATCAACCAGATATTTTTGAAAACAGATTTAATTATTTAGCAGGTTTAAGTTTAAATGTGCCCATTTATACTGGCGGAAAAAATAAATCGCAAATAGAAGTAGCTCAACAAATGCTCAAGCAAACTGAATACAGTATGCAAAGTTTGAATAACTTGTACCGTAAAGATATTAAGCAGGCAATTACCGATATGGAGAGCAATAATGAGCGTTTAAAAAATGCGGAAAGCCAAATAAAATCGGCTACGGAAGTGTTAAGTTTAACACAATCACGTTATAGAAATGGAGTTGCAACTTATTTGGATATAACTTATGCAGCCAATGGAATTCAAAGAGCAGCTTTAAATAAATTGCAGTTTGAATACCAATTATGCATAGCCAAAATTGAATTAGCTAAGCTGACAGGTGAAAAATATTGGTAAATAATTTAAGTAAAATAAAAAAGCCATTGTTAAAACTAACAATGGCTTTTTTGCGTCCATTCACCTTACGAATCTACTTTTTGTTTTAAATAAAATCATGGTAACGCTTAATAAAATCAAATGCTAAATTTCAATAAATTCTTTTGATTTTAATTGTGTTACGATAATTTTCATGTTTAACTATTTAGTGTTAATGTTATCATTTTAACTGATTACATTAAACCTTATAGACATCAATTTTCTAGTTAAGAATTAATTTCAGGTTTGAATGATAAGTGCTTTTTCAATTGAAAAAAATATATTTTATTAATTAATAATGGCGTTGATGATGAATATAATATTCAAGGTGAGGTAACTAATAATTAGTATTCTTGATGCTTTTTGATCTAACTTATTTGCCATTTTTATCTTCTTTCTGTTGGCTAAATTGAGTGAATATACACTTAAAATAATTGTTGCTAATATGGATATAAATGTGAGTGCGTGCAGTGAATCTACCAAAGTAAATGTGGATGATTCTGGTAGAATAGAATCGATAATGTATTTGTTTCCAACTGCTGCAAATAATGAACCAACACTTAGTCCAAACCTAGCTTCCATGCTATTTACATGAATAAAAAAGCACATGTAAGAAATAAAAAATGAAACATACATGCATAAAAATAATTTAAAGAATAAACCCCAAGCATTACGTTCTATAAAAATATCAACTGCAAAGGAGGCGTAATTAGAATGTGGTTCTTTTAAAGTTACATCGCCAAAGGTAGTTTCATAATTTTGCAACCCTGTTTTTATAATTACATTACTTATGTTCCAACCAGCTATGGTAAGCTCAGGGTCAAAATGTTTACCAATGGTATCAGCCACAAATACCAAGCTTCTTGAATCAAATTGTGAGTTTTCTATATGTACTTCCAATTGCTGTTTGTCGAAAGGATAATTATGTACACGCCACGATTCTTTCATTACACATTTCATTTTCATGAGTGTAAATATTTCGCCATTGCTGGTATCGCTATAATTATCAGTATTTTCAATTGATTTGGCATTGGGAACTTCTACATTTTTAGCAAAGTCGTACTCTGTTTTTTTACACCTAAACCATAACCAAAACCTAATAGTATATTCCTTTTGCCTAAAATCAATATCGTGTAAACTAATAAAATAAACGCCAACTTTAACCGTATCGGGTACTACAGGTTCGGTATATGCTTTTGCTTTGTTATGAAAAGCAAAAAGCAATATTACGAATAGGAAAGTGAGTTGTTTTTTCATTGATAGCTTTTAGTTTAAAAACGGTTTTGGTTTGTAATGTTCTCTTTTGTACTGAATGTATTTTGCCATTTTTTTTGAAACATTATGTGTAGTATAATATTGTTTCAAATTATTATATATTTCGGTTTTAGCATCCTTCATTTTTATGCCATAAACCTCTAACCAAACCCCAGAAACAACAAGAGTTGTGCCAAAAAGAAAGGAAAATTGATAAGGAAAAGCATCATATTTATTTATAGAACTAATACCAACTGCATACATATTACCCCCTAAAAATAAAGATAAAGCACCTGTACCAATTATTATTCCCTTTGAAAAACCCTTCCCTTTAGAATACTCAATTATCCACCTAGAAGTATCATTAAATCCATACTCTTCCATTATTTTTTGGTTTGATAACTTTTTAAAATCTTCCAAATTAATATCGAAAGTAAAATTTGCATATTTATAAAAATTCAAACTTGAATCTTTAGGTATTTTCCAAACTACTATATCCAAATTATATTTTAGAGATACCCACCTAGCTACTTATTATAATTTGCCTGTATCCCAAGTATTTAGCTTTGACAATTCTATTAATTAGGTTGTCAAATATGGTTTCCTTGCTTTGTGATCTGTTAAGTCTATAACTATATTCATCTAAATATTTTTCAATATGCTCCTCATGCACCCAAGAGAAGTTACTTC
>JBGSBN010000132.1:0-9868 GCA_041730515.1 Methylacidiphilales bacterium
GGTAGGGGCAGAAACCCAATTGGGGGGTGCCATGTCACGGTTTATGGCGTTGTTTGAAAATTATCCCGATTTAAAAGCTAATCAAACCATGATGGTGGTGATCCTTCGGGCAATCCAACCGATTCGCCACTGGTTTTTAACAAACAATGCGGGTTGGTTTTTATTAAGTTATCAAAGTTTGGAGTATTGGCTAATTCAATAGCATTGCCCGGGTACTTGGTTCCTTGTCCCCAGCCATCTAAAATTAAAAGTATAACGCGCTTATTCATGCTGCAATTAATTACAATTTTAGCTATTGAACAAGTTTTTAAATTACATATTTATGTGCTATTTCTCAATAAAAACAGCTGAACGAACACCTAATTTACACAATCACATTATCATACAAATATCTGATTATCAATTATTTAGCAGTTTCGGTATAGATAACTTCTAACAAAGTTTGACCAACTGCTTTTAAGGTGTTTGGGTCAATATTATTCATATTATCGTTAACGGTATGCCACCAAGCCGGAAAACCAGTTTCTTGGTTATAGTGAATAATATCTATGGCAGGAATTTGGGTGTATTTATGCACGTAAACATGGTCGTCAGTAATTGCGCCACTTTGTAAAAACTGGAAAGTGTTTGAATAGCCTAGCAAAGCCGCTTTTCCCCAAACCAAACGTAAAGTACTTTCGCCTTGAGTAACACTGTTATTTTCCCAAACAAATTTTGCGCCTTTACCTCCAACCATATCTAAGTTGATGGCATACTGCGCTTTGTAATTTAACGGCACTTGGTTTTTTCCCCAATACTGAGTGCCTAAACAATATGAATCTTCAAACTCAGGTTTGCCTAAATCTTCCGCATCAAAACACATAAAATCAACACCAATATCTAACTTATTGGCCTGTATAACTCGCGCCATTTCAAGCATAACGCCAATTCCACTTGCGCCATCATCGGCAGCTAAAACAGGTTTGGTTTTATTGGCTTCAATGGGGTCATTATCGGCATAAGGGCGGCTATCCCAATGCGCAGTAATTAAAATATGTTTACTTGCCTTTGGATTGGTTTGAGCAATGATGTTTACAATGTTTAATTTACGTTTATCCCAATTGGTTACAGTTCCTTTTTGTTTTACTACTGTTGCTCCAAATTTTTCAAATTGCACAGCTATATAATCGGCACATTTTAAACTAGCCGAACTTGCAGTAATTCTTGGCCCAAAATCAACTTGTTTTTGCATAAAATAATAGGCCGAATCAGCATTAAAATTAGGGCTAACTTGCTTAGCAGCCTCTGCTATTGGTTCGGTAATGGGTGTTGAATTGGTTGTGGTTTTATTGTTATTATTATCATTGCCGCAGGCAATAAGTGTTAAAATAGTTCCAACAAAAATTAGGGCTTGCTGTACTTTAAAGATTTTAGAATTATTCATTGGTAAGTAAATATGGGTTGCAAAATAACTATAATTAGGAATGTTTTTAATGAAACAATATGTTAATTTTAAAGTTTGACTCAGTATATTAACTTTGAACTATTAATATTGACCCAAATTTTTAAAACAAATAAAACATGTTACTAAACAAAATGAAATCAATAGCTGCTGCATTTATGCTAACCGCGGCTTTATCAACCAATGTTATTGCGCAGCAATTAAAAGTGCCTGCTGCTAGTCCTGCGCAAACTATTAAACAAGCTTTTGGCTTATCGGAAATTACAATTGAATACTCGCGCCCTGGTGCAAAAAATCGTGTAGTTTTTGGCGATGTAGTTCCTTTTGGAAAAGTTTGGCGCACTGGCGCTAACAATGCCACTAAAGTTACTTTTGGCGATGATGTAAAAGTAGAAGGAACCGAAGTAAAAGCGGGCACTTATGCCATTTATTCTATTCCAAACAAAGAAAGCTGGGAAATAATGCTTTATAAGGATTTAACTTTAGGTGGCAATGTAGCTGACTATAAAATGGAAAACGAAGTGTTACGATTTAAAGTTAAAACCATGGCTATGAGCAACAAAGTAGAAACTTTTACCATGGGTGTGGCAGATATTACAGCTACTTCGGCCAATATTGAATTGATTTGGGAAAACACCAAAGTAATGTTTACAGTAATGACCGAAATTGACAGTAAAATAATGAAAAACATTGAAAGTAATGTAGTAAAAGACAGCCGCCCTTACTACCAAGCTGCTAGCTATTATTATGATAATAACAAAGATTTAAAAACTGCATTAGACTGGGCAAACAAAGCAATGGTGGCTAATCCTAAAGCGTATTGGGTGGTGATGTTAAAAGCAAAAATTCAGTTAAAACTTAACGATAAAAAAGGCGCTATTGAAACTGCCAACTTAGTAATTAAATTGGCTACCGAAGACAAAGACGACAGCTATGTAAAACAAGCTGAAAAATTGATTGCATCAGCTAAATAATTAGATTATTAATGTATAAAAAAAGCGAACCAACTTTAAAAATTGGTTCGGTTTTTTTGTTTAAAGTTTTAATTGATTACTTCCTATAAGATAATGAATAAAATAAACCAGTTAAGTCAAATAAACTGTCGTTTTCACTAACATAATCAATGACATTTTTATATTTAATTTGATAGCTGGTTTTCAAATCTCTTTTAAAAAGTTTTTGCAAATAATGATACCTTTTTATTGCTATTTTTTTATCGAATAGAAATTCTGATTTTGAAATATACGGACTAAATGTTATTTTATATCCGGCTGCAAACTCAGGTTTATTCAAGTATTTTATTAGAGTATAGTATTCATTTAATCTACTTGAATCTAAATAGTTGGATTTATATTTAAAATGCAATACTTTTAAAATACTTGAATCAATTTTTTGTGGTTTTGCTCCAGTAAATAATAATACGATTAATGACCCGTAAAAAAGATGTTTAACTAATCCCAAAATGTTTTTGTTCATAAAACAATATTACTCAATTTTCAATAAAAAACCCGAACCATCAAAATGATGATCCGGGTTTTGTTATATAAAGAGGTTGCGTGCAACGTCTCTACATTATTATCTCCATTCGAAATTCATTCCAATCATTCGGAATTTTATTTCGAATTTCGCACTTCGAATTTCGCACTTATTTAGTATCCCATTCCGTCCATACCGCCTGGCATACCGCCACCCATTGCTGGAGCGCTCGCCTCTTTTTCTTCTACCAAAGCACATTCAGTAGTTAAAATCATAGCAGCAGCACTTGCAGCATTTTGTAATGCAACACGGCTCACTTTAGTAGGATCAATTACACCAGCACCAATTAAGTTTTCGTAAACTTCAGTTCTAGCATTGTAACCAAAATCGTCTTTACCTTCGCGTACTTTATTAACTACTACAGAACCTTCTCCACCAGCGTTAGCTACAATTGTTCTTAAAGGCTCTTCTAAAGCTCTACGAATAATTTGAATACCTGTATTCTCATCTTCGTTAGCACCTTTTAAGTTTTCTAAAGCATCAATTGCTCTTATGTAAGCAACTCCACCACCAGCAACTATACCTTCTTCAACCGCGGCACGAGTTGCATGTAATGCATCGTCTACACGGTCTTTCTTTTCTTTCATTTCCACTTCGGTAGCAGCACCAATATAAAGAACCGCAACACCGCCAGCTAATTTAGCTAAACGCTCTTGTAATTTTTCTTTATCGTAATCGCTAGTAGTGTTTTCAATTTGTGCTTTAATTTGACCAACTCTAGCAGCAATATCTTCTTTAGCACCAGCACCATTAATAATGGTAGTGTTATCTTTGTCGATATTGATTTTTTCTGCTCTACCTAACATGGTAATATCAGCGTTTTCTAATTTGAAACCACGCTCTTCACTGATTACAGTTCCACCAGTTAAAATTGCGATATCTTCTAACATTGCTTTTCTTCTATCGCCAAAACCTGGAGCTTTTACAGCTGCAATTTTTAAAGAACCACGAATTTTATTAACTACTAAAGTAGCTAACGCTTCACCTTCTACATCTTCAGAAATAATTACCAAAGGTTTTCCAGTTTGAACAACTTGCTCTAAAATAGGTAACAATTCTTTCATGTTACTTACTTTTTTATCATAAATCAAAATGTATGGAGCTTCTAAATCTGCTTCCATTTTCTCAGCATTGGTAACAAAATAAGGAGATAAATAACCTCTGTCAAACTGCATTCCTTCAACTGTTTTTACATCAGTTTCAGTACCTTTAGCTTCTTCTACAGTAATAACGCCTTCTTTTCCAACCTTAGCCATTGCGTTAGCAATTAAAGTTCCAATTACTTCATCGTTATTAGCCGAAATAGAAGCAACTTGTTGAATTTTTTTGTTATCGTCACCCACTTGTTGGCTTTGCGCTTTTAAGCTAGCAACTACTACCTCTACAGCTTTATCAATTCCACGTTTTAAATCCATAGGATTTGCACCAGCAGCAACGTTTTTAGTTCCACCAGCTACAATAGCTTGAGCTAAAACGGTAGCGGTTGTAGTTCCATCACCAGCTATATCAGCTGTTTTTGAAGCTACTTCTTTCACCATTTGAGCACCCATGTTTTCAATTGGATCTTTCAATTCAATTTCTTTAGCTACAGAAACACCATCTTTAGTGATTGTTGGTGAACCGAATTTTTTATCGATTACTACGTTTCTTCCTTTTGGACCTAAAGTAGCTTTAACTGCATTAGCTAAAGCATCTACACCGCGTTTTAAACCATCACGCGCTTCTACACCATATAATATTTTTTTTGACATAATTCTAATTTTTGATTTTTGATTTAAGATTGTTGATTGTTGGTGTTCTTAAGAATTTCTCTATCAACTGACTCCCGATAGCTATCGGGACACCAACTAATTGCTATACTATAGCAAAAATATCGCTTTCGCGCATAATTAAATACTCTTTACCTTCAACGGTAACTTCGGTTCCTGCATATTTACCATACAAAACGTTATCGCCAGGCTTAACAGTCATAGGCTCATCTTTTTTGCCTTCTCCTGCTGCTACTACAATACCTCTTTGCGGCTTTTCTTTTGCTGTGTCTGGAATAATAATTCCACCAATTGTTTTTTCTTCGGCCGGAGCTGGTTCCACCAACACTCTGTCGGCTAATGGTTTTAATGATACTGACATATTGTTTATTTTGTTTTTAAATTTTTAGAATAATAATTACAAAACTTTTAAAAGTTTTATAAACCCACTCCTGCACTAATTGTGCCATTGCCGCTAAATTGAAAATTTGTCATAAAAACCGCAATGGCTGACTTTTTAATAAATTAAATAAACTGTAAAAATGTCAAAATGCATATTAACCTAAAAAAATATTAAATAATTTAATAGTATTGTGCAACCGCTACCATTGGTTTATTTGACTAATGTGTAACTTAACCAAAGTTATTTTAAAAATTACTAAACTAAAGCATGAATCTTTCTATTGAAGATATGATTACAGGTTGCAAAGAAGGCGACAGAAAAGCTCAAAAAGCTTTTTACGACCACTTTGCATCAAAAATGCTAGGAGTTTGCATGCGCTATGCCAAAGATAGAGCCGAAGCCGAAGATATGTTGCAAGAAAGTTTTATTAAATTATTTCAAAGCATGCATACCTACCGAGGCGAAGGCAATTTTGAAGGTTGGGTGAGGCGTGTGGTAGTATTTAATGCCATTAATTTATACAAACATAGGCTTCGTCATTTTAAAGAAGATTTGGATGTGCAAGATTATGATGCCAAATATGATGATGATGTAATTTCAAAAATTTCGGTTAAGGAAATTTTAGCTTTTGTGCAGCAAATGCCCGATGGCTATAGGTTAATTTTTAACTTATATGCCATTGAAGGATTTACACACAAAGAAATAGGCGAACAGCTTGGAATTGCTATTGGAACCAGTAAATCGCAGTACGCTCGTGCCCGCGATTGGATGAAAAAAGCACTTACCAAACATTATAATATTTTAAATGAACCATTTGAACAACCAAGATAAATTTGAAAAACAGCTAAAAGAGCAGTTCGATAGTTTTGAGGCCAAGCCAAATGAGGCCTTATGGGACAATATTGCCCAAAATTTACCGGCCGATAATTTTGAAAAATCGATTGCTGCCAAACTAGATACCCTGCAAGTTGAACCAAGCGAAGGCATTTGGCTAGCTATTGAAAAGCATTTACCTCAAATATCAAAATACAGCAAAAAACTGGTTTATTTATGGACTTTTGCCGTACTTACTGTGGGTGTAATTACAGGTATTTTTATTACTAAATTTACTGCTGAAACAAGTCAAGTCAATAATTTAACCCATCCAATAGCATTTGTTTGGTTAGATTCAACTGATACTGATAAGCGTGAAATCAAAAATGTAACTCGCTTAAACATGAGCATTATAGCTGATAAACAATTGGCTGTAAATGCTAAAAAGGGTGAAAATATTGCCAAAAGAAATCAAATTCAGGATACTGACAATCAATCAGTTGTGATAAGTGAGGCTGTTGATAAGAAAACGATTAAGGCTGCTGATAACCAATTAATTGCTAATAAAGTAGAAAAACCAATTGCTTCAACTAATACTCTTACAGCGGCTGGGTCTATTTCTTTAATTGGAGCAATAACTTCCGATAAAGCAAATAATCCAATTGCTAAAAATGATGGTTTAAATAACAATGCTTTGAGTTCAAATAATGGTGGAAGTAATAATAATAACAATACTATCATTGCTAAAAATGATGAACCTATAAACCTTGTTACAAGTGAACAAAACAAGCCAAAAGCAGTAAAAGCTATTGACAATATTGAACCAGAAACCAAAGCCGAAACTCCAACCAAGGTGGATAGCAGCAGCAATACACCCAATGTAAAAACTACCAAAGCACAACAAGCATCGGAAAACGATTACATGGGACCATCGTTAAAACGCGAAAAATTAACCATAATAGCCTATGCAGGAATGGGTTATAGTTTTATGCGTTATGCCGAAGGAACTGATAAAGCAAACAGTGCTGCCAATATTAATTTGCGCGAAAAAACCGAAAGCACCGAATCTGAAATTTCAGGAGGATTTTTAGTGGGTTACGATATTACCAAACGCATTACTTTAAGTTCAGGAATTATAATGGCAAACTTTAAGCAAACCATGAGTTTTAATATTGATTCTGCTAAAAATAAAATGGGCAATTATGAAGAAAATTTAATTTATGTGAATGATACAATTACTTCTGGAAATAATAATATCAAAGCCCTAAAGTACTCGTACACAGAGATTCCTATTTATGTTACCTATAAAATTTTAGAAACTCCTAAATTTGAGTTAGCTGCACAAACTGGCTTGGGAATTGGCTTTTTAACAGGAATAAACACTTATGTGATTGCACAAAACAATGTTGGCGTTCATGAAATAAACAATAAAAACGATTATCCTGCGTTTAAAAATACTTTGTTTTTTACCTTCCAACCTCAGTTTACTTATAACTTAAGTGCCCCTGGAGTTTCCATTGGTTTTATGCCAATAATAAAAACCAGTTTAACCAATATTGTATCTGACGAAAAATGGTTAAAACAATATCCTTATAACATGAGCTTCAACTTGTTTTTAAGGAAAAGATTTTAATGAATTATTTTTATGAACAAACTTGTTTTATTTTTATTATGCTACTTTTGTTTTAACCTTAGTTATGGTCAAAACAAACTATTAATTGTTAAAGATAAAAATACACTAAAACCAATTTCATTTGCTAGTTTAATAATAAAAAACCATTTGTTCCAAACGGACGAAAATGGTGAATTTGTTTATGCCTCCAAACATGAAGTAGATACAATAATTGTAAAACATATTGGATATTCGAGGCAATTAATTTATTCAAAAATTTCCGATAAATTGGTCGTAATTCTTTTAGAAGAGCAAGAAAAACAATTAAAAGAAATTCGAATTGAAAGCTATAAAGAAGAAAAATTAGCAAATATGGTTATTCAAGCTTACAATAAGGCTTTATTACAAAACAATTCGTCACAAATATTTTTAAAATCATACTCTTTAACAGAAGACAACACCCCGGTTGAGTTCATAAAATCGTATTATAATATTAATTATGAGAAGGGGAAAATTTTAAATTTGAAATTGAAATTTGGTCAAATAATTTTTCCTTCTGAAAACTTGGAAGAAAATTTTCTGTCCTATGGGAACTCACAAATAATCCAAAAAAGTAATCCATTTAATTATTCTAAGGATACACAATTTATTAGCCCATTTTATTACTCAAATAGCAAAAAATTATTGTCTAAATTTAAGTTAAACTACAAAAGGATAGATGATTCCCTTATTTTTATTATTTGCTTAAACAAAATAAGTAATTATCAAACAAATGTACTAATCAATAAATGGAATCTAAATATTGAAGAAATTTCATCCATTTGGAATTATACTAATTATTATCCCATAATTTCTATAAATAATAAAAAGATAGTATCAGATACCATGAAAATTGTTTCTAAATTATATTTTCAAAATAATAATTTTAAATGGCAAAATTTATCGATGCATTTTAAATATGGAGGTGAAATAATTAATTCATACAGTACTTTACAAGTGATAAATGAACCTGTTTTCCATGAACCTAACAATGATATTGATTTTAGTAATGATTATTTCAACATTATTTCAAAACCAAAATATCCCGAATTGATAACTAATAAATTATTTATTTTTTCTGATACTTTGGGTACTACTAATAAACTATTTTACAACGAATTTATTGATAAAAACTTAGTCAATTCTAATAAATTTGATGAAAGATTATTTGAAGATTTTACAAAAACATGCATTCCAAAAGACGATTTTAATTTAAATTGGAGAAGAATAAATGAAAAATCTAACAATTCAAATGTTGCAAATTTTGAATTAAAAACCTATATTTTTAGTGATTTTATATGCCATCAAGATTCAATAATTTACAATATTGTACCATATATTGATTATGGGCAATCTAATTTCAGTTATGAAAAAACTCCTACAGCCGAACATTATTTAAATAATTTTTATTTCCTGACTAAAATATATGCTGATAGTTTATTAAAAACACTTCAAGTTAAATTTGTTAGCTGCCCTAGCAATGAAGAGTTTGATAAAATAGCTGCTTTTTTTGATAAACAATTGGAAAAAACTTTATGGAAATATAAGTTTCAAACCAACGCGGGCGAAAATAAAGAAGCCATGATTTTTTGGGATGAGTTTATTTTATCGAAGTTGGTTTTTTAATAAAAAGTTATAGCTACATTTAAACAATTTTTTATACACTGTAATTGAAATCTGTGGCTATTTATTTTCAATGGCTTTTTTTCTTCAAAACCGATATTCTTTTATATTTTTGCAAACTATGCAAAAAACAGTTGCGTTTTATACGTTAGGTTGTAAATTAAATTTTTCTGAAACCAGTTCCATTGGTCGCCAATTAACGGAGGCTGGAATGCAAAAGGTTGCTTTTGAGGCTGGTGCCGATGTGTATGTGGTAAACACTTGCTCAGTAACCGATAATGCCGATAAAAAATGCAAGAAAATTGTAAAAGAAGCTTTACGCCATAACCCAAATGCTTTTGTGGCTATAGTTGGCTGCTATGCACAATTAAAACCTAACGAAATTGCTAAAATTCCAGGTGTGGATGTGGTGCTAGGTGCTGCCGAAAAATTTAATATTGAAAACTACCTGAACGATATTAGCAAACGAGAAGTTGCCATAGTTAAAGAAGGAAAAATTAAAGAAGTTTTAGATTACCACGCCAGTTATTCTATTGGCGATAGAACACGTTCGTTTTTAAAAGTACAAGATGGTTGCGATTATTTTTGTTCGTTTTGTACCATTCCGTTAGCTCGTGGTAAAAGTCGCAGCGATACCATAGCTAATATTGTAA
>JBGSBN010000133.1:0-9812 GCA_041730515.1 Methylacidiphilales bacterium
ATTTATTCAATCAAACTAATTATACCAATACAGGCTGTTTTAGAGAGTACTACCAACGTACATCATTTGGACAGTTAACTTTAAATAGTGATGTGTATGGTTGGTATATGGCCGATATGAATTACATAAACTACGGAAAAAGTAATGCAAATTACAGTGCTAATACCAGAGATTTAGTAAGAGATGCGGTGGTAGCGGCAGATTCGGCAGGTGTTGATTTTGCACAATACGACAATGACCTAGATGGAAAAGTGGATGGATTGGTATTATTGCATGCAGGAATTGGAGCAGAAGAACAAAGTGCCCCTAATGCCAACAACTATATTTGGAGCTTTAGAAGCACTTATTTTGGAAGTTTGGTTACCAACGAAGGTAAAAGCATCAGCTCTTTTTGTTTTTTTCCTGAAAAAAGATACAATAACGCCAGCTACTCTACCGTAGGAATTGGTGTAATGACGCACGAGTTTGGACATATTTTAGATTTACCAGATTTATACAGTACACAAAGTAATGGCGAAGGTTCAGGAAACTTTACCAATATGGCAGGAGGACCTTGGTTAAATGGAGAAAAAACACCTTGTTTATTTGATGCTTGGAGTCGAATGGTTATGGAGTGGCACGAACCAACCCTCATTTCACAAAATGGAACATATACTATTCCAAAAGCCTTGGCAGATAGTAATTTTAGTTTCAGAATTAATACCACAAGAGCAAATGAGTTTTTTCTATTAGAAAATAGACAACTAAAAGGAAATGATAGATTTATTCCAGGCAGAGGATTAGCTATTTGGCATATCAATACCAATACCGCCAAATTACTTTCTGGTGGTGGAGGCAATAATGTAAACAACGATACTGCACGCTATGGAACAGGATTAATGCAAGCCGATGGATTACGTAACCTGGAAAGAGGAACTAACAGAGGTGATGCAGGAGATTTATATCCTGGTAGTACCAATAATAGAAATTTCAATAATTTTACCAACCCTTCGTCTGATTTACATCCAACCACACAAGGTGTTAGAACTCCATCTAATGTAACTATTTCAAATATTACTGTTAACCCCGATAGTTCTATCACGTTTTCGTTGGGCAATAAGCCTTTTGCATCATTTAGTGGAGGTGCTACTAGTGGTTGTGTTCCTTACACCATTAATTTTAAAAACAACTCACAGTTTGCAAATAATTATAAATGGAATTTTGGTGACGGATCAACCGAAGTAAACGATGCTAACCCCGCTTATACATTTACCAAAGCGGGAACATACACTGTAAAATTGTATGTATTAGATTCGTTGAGTGCACCTATTGATTCCATTACTCAAAATTACATTGTGAACGAAAGCCCATTAGCAATGGGTTCAATAACCCGATTAAGCGCAGATTCGTTTTATTTCGAAAATAAATCAACTGGCCAAGACTTTGTAAGATGGAGATTTGGAACAAGTTCAAATACAATACAAGAGCCATTTGGATTTAGCTTTAAAACTCCTGGTAAAATTGACATCAATTTAATTGCCTATAAATCAAATTGTACCGATACTTTTGCTACCACCATCGATATTTGGAACACCTCATTAATTGAAGCAAAATTAGCAGAAAATATTTCGATATACCCAAATCCATTTGCCGAAGAAATTAATGTTTCGTTTGAAGGTTTTACTACCAATTTAAGTACTTTGAGTGTTCAAAACATATTAGGACAAGAAGTTTACAGCCAACCATTTACTAGTAAAAAAGGGATGAATAATTTAAACCTAAATTTACCTTTGGCCAATGGCATTTATTTTATTAAGTTAAATATCAATAATCAACTATTTATCCAAAAGGTTTTGAAAAATAAATTTTAACCAAACCAATTGGTATTTTGTTTGAAAAAAGCGCCTATTCTTACACAGAAAGGCGCTTTTTTATTGCATAAAAGTTAAAATCATACTCTCTTCATTTACAGCATTGTATAGAAAATAATTTTTGGCATGAAAAATTAGTAAATAAAATTTAATAAATTATAATCAACTAAATATCAACAACTAACAAGTTTTTTAAAAAAAACAGCTAAAATTTATGATGTAAAATGACTAAAAGGCTGTAAAATTATACGACATTTGCAAGTCAATTTCAAACATAAATAAAGTAGAGAGGGAAAATAAATAGCCATGAGGCAATTAAAAATCAGTAAACAGTTTACCAACCGTGAAAGCAAATCGTTAGATAAATATTTGAACGAAATTAGCAAAGTTTCCATGATTGATGCGCAAGAAGAAGTAGAACTTGCACGCAGAATTAGAGAAGGAGACCAAGTAGCTTTAGAACGTTTGGTAAATGCAAACTTACGTTTTGTGGTTTCTGTATCAAAACAATACCAAAACCAAGGATTAACGCTTGGTGATTTAATTAACGAAGGAAATTTAGGATTAATAAAAGCTGCAAAAAGATTTGATGAAACACGTGGTTTTAAATTTATTTCTTATGCAGTATGGTGGATTCGTCAATCTATTTTACAAGCATTAGCAGACCAAAGCCGTATAGTTCGTTTACCTTTAAACAAGGTAGGTTCAATTGGCAGAATTGGTAATGCTGCTGCTAAATTGGAACAAGAATTAGAGCGCGAACCAACTGTGGAAGAAATTGCTTTATCGATGGATATTCCAATCTTAGAAGTAGAGAATGCTTTACGCAGCACTGGTCGTCATCTATCAATAGATGCACCTTTAACCGAAGGTGAAGACAATACACTTTTAGGAATTTTGGATAGCAACGATGAGCCTAGACCAGATGTTCAGTTAATTAACGAATCGTTACAAAAAGAAATTAATCGTGTTATTTCTACCTTAAGCGAAAAAGAAAAAGATGTGTTGAAGTTTTATTACGGCTTAGATGGTGGACCAGCGCACACTTTAGAGGATATTAGCGAAAAAATTGGATTAACCCGCGAACGTGTTCGCCAAATAAAAGAAAAAGCACTTCGCAGATTACGTAAATCATCGAAAAGCAAAATCTTAAAATCGTATTTAGGATAAATAAATTTTTATACTAGCCGTCTGACGCCTTGGCAACTCAAAGGCTTTTTAAGCGTCTGACGGAAGTGAAATCCCAATTGTATTGAGTTACAATTGGGATTTTTTAGTTAAATGGAACTTTGATAATTATCCGTCTGACGCCTTGGCAACGCAATGGCTTTTTAAGCGTCTGACGGAAGTGAAATCCCAATTGTATTGAGTTACAATTGGGATTTTTTTGTTTAATGGATCTTTGGTAATTATCCGTCTGACGCCTTGGCAACGCAATGACTTTTTAAGCGTCTGACGGAAGTAAAATCCCAATTGTATTGAGTAACAATTGGGATTTTTTTGTTAAATAAAGCTTTGGTAATTATCCGTTTGACGCCTTGGCAACGCAATGGCTTTTTAAGCGTCTGACGGAAGTAAAATCCCAATTGTATTGAGTTACGATTGGGATTTTTTTGTTAAATGAAACTTTAGTAATTATCCGTCTGACGCCTTGGCAACGCAATGGCTTTTTAAGCGTCTGACGGAAGTTAACTTTACTCCTTTACAAACTTACTCCTTTGTTTTTTTCTCTAATTCTTATTACAAATTACAAAGATTAATTTAATCAATCAATGTTTTTTTTTGAAAAACTAAACTTGTAAGCCAGTTTAAAAGTAGACGTAAAATTTAAATTATTGGGTTTATAAATTTGAACATATAAAGGGTCTGGTTCATTGGTGCCATCACCTTTAAGCTTTGCATTTTCAAAAGGGTAATAGTTTAAATTTACGCCTAAACCAAAGTTCTTAGTTATAAAATATTCTATTTCTGCGTTTGGTGAAAACCCAATGGAGTTATATTTCAATCTAGCTTCTACTGGCTCACTTAAAGGAGAAGTAGGATTTCTATAACCATATACAGCAGCTTCTCCTCCTTCATATCTATAACTTATTTGACATCCAACATCAACTGAAAATAATTTAAACGGGAATATATAATTATATCCAAAATTAAAAGTTCTAAAATCCATTGCAATTACTCCAAGATTAGGAGTTTTGGGATAAATTAAACTGGATAGATTATATGCCAAATGTATTTTTATTGCATGGTTTTTAAATAGAACTTTATATCCCAAATGGTAACCACTAATTACATTGTTGAAATTTGGATTTTTTGTAAGAAAATTAGCATGATTAATACCTAATTCTACTTGATGCAATACTTTATTTTTTGTATTGATTTGGGCGTAAACAACTTGGGTCCAAATGGAAGTTATTAACAATAGAGTGTATTTCATTTTATTTATTCCTTTATAAACTTACTACTATATCTTTTTCCTTCACTTTCTATGTTTAGCAAATAAAGGCCTTGGGCTAAATTTGAAATAGCTATTTCGTTATTTATTAGTGTTTCAGTTTTTATTAAACTGCCTTTGCTATCGTAAATATTGGCTATTAAGTTTTTGGGAATATTGCCTTCAAATATTATGTTCAGTTTGTTGGTAGCGGGGTTTGGAAAAACGGAAATTTCTAAAAGTTGTTCTTTAACTTTATTTATTGAATTGGGAAACGATTTTGTATAAACACTTTTTGAAGTTAAGGTAGGAATACCATTGGTGTAATTAAAAACCAAGATTTCTGAAATTTTTCCGCTAGGCAAATAATTGTAAATAGTTTTATAGCCAATACTTAACCTTGAATTAGCAATATTGTAACTAATTGAAGAATCTGGATAAATATTTTCCTCTCGATAATAGTGAACTAAACTATCCATTTTAAAAGGAGGTGAATTTTGGAACATATGGCTGTAAAAAACAATATTTGTAACTCTGCCAAGTGAGTCATAATTTATAACAGAACTTTGAATTACTTTAGATATAGTATCTGAAACTTGATAATTTTTAACCAAAAGAGGTTTGTTATTTACGTTAAAACTGTCAGCGAACAAATAGCCAGAAACTACATAATTAGGAATTGGTTTGTAATTGTAAGGTTTGCTTTCAACTAATCTACCAACCAAATCGTAGATATATTCAGTACCTTCAGAACTAAAAGTGGTAGTGTCACCCAATCGATTGGTTTTAATTAAAGTTATCAAATCGTTTTTATAAACAAAGCTATCAATAGATCTAAGCTGACTATTTATAGAATCAATTGATTTTCTATAATAATTTCTAGTGCTTATTTTTCCATTGGTGTAAAAATAGGCTGAACTATATTGATTGTACTTAAAACTTGAATTTATGTTATAATATGTTTGGGTACTTTTGGTAAGCAAATAATTGTTGGTTTCAATATCATATTGATTGTTAAGATTAAAATCAATCTTATTAGCATCAAGATAATAATTATTAACTGAATAATATTCTCCTGGAACATAATTTGAATCTAATATCAAATTCAAATTATTAGGATTATTGTAAATAGAAATTAAGTTAGGTGAAAATTGCGCGCTAACAGTAAAAGGAATAAACGAAAGTAAAAGTAATAGTTTTTTCATAAGTAATCTTTTTACATATGTAAAATTTATTGTCTATTTGGTTGCAATACAAAAAACATATTCGTTTAATTAGAAAGCCACTATTCAATCTATTTAGTTCAAATTTTATTTAAGTACAACAAACCATTTATAACATGTAATTGTATTTATTTGCAAAAGAAATTTTACCTAAATAATTCAGCATCTTTTTAATGGAGCCTTAGTAATTATCCGTCTGACGCATTGGCAGTGCAATGGCTTTTTAAGCGTCTGAAGGAAGTGATTCCCAATTGTTTTGAGTAACAATTGGGATTTTTTTGTTAAATAAAGCTTTGGTAATTATCCGTTTGACGCCTTGGCAGCGCAATGGCTTTTTAAGCGTCTGACGGAAGTAAAAAGTTAATCTACTTTTACATTTTTTGCTTTATTACCAAAAATAAACTTGAATCCTAATGTTAAATTGTTGGGTACTAATGAAATGACATAATTGTTTACTTTATTACTTTCTTCTTGCGAATAGTAATAAGTGTAAAAATTAGTTTGTGCTTCTAGCATCAAATTTGGTTTTAGTAAATATCCTGCTCCTAAATTGCCACCAAAACTAAAACCCCAAAATTCTGAATTTCCTTTAAAACTGATACCCCCAAAGTTATCTTTTTGAACAAAACTATTTTCGTTAAAACTAGCAGCAATGGCAGGAGTAAAAGTAAACGCAATTTTTTTAGTAGCAAACCAATATCTTTTTAATTGAACTTGCAAACCATAGCTGTATGTGCTATTATTATTTTCATTTAAATTATTACCAAATTCTAATTTTTGGTCTCTTATTAATGCACTAAGGTTTAAGCCAATTCCAAAACTTAAATTTTTATTTACAAAAAATTCAGCTAATGGTTGAGCAGCCAAAACTTTGGTAGTAGTAGTAAACTCAAAATTTGAACTTGGAGAACTTGATTTAGCTACATTATATGTAGCAGCTAAGTTAAAACCTAAAGCAGTTGCCCCTCTTTGAATTTGAGCATTGGACATAAAAAATGCTAATAAGGTAATAGCTGTTGAGATTGTTTTTTTCATAAATATAATCGTTTTAGTTGTATATTATAAATTGGGTTTATGGTTCTTATTAGCTTGTTGGTAATGCTGAACCTGCATTTTTTGTTTAACAAATATTATGATAAAAATTGGACCTATTACTATTCTGTTTCATTATAAATTAATCCAATAATGGTAAATATTTAACAACCAATGCAATAATTTATATTGAGAAACAATAATTTAATATTATAACTTACAGTTCAATAAGAAATTAGGATACTTCAATAACAACTATGCAGGTGAATAACGAAATGTTTGCTAAATGCTGTACATCCATTTAATACCAATTTTACAAAATAAATAGTTAGGTTTTTTTAACACCAACTCGCAATTGCAGTATTTACTTTCAGTTTATAGAAATAAATTTGTCAAATAATTGGGCTATTTGCCAATGATTATTGGTATATTAGTACATTGCAACACTTTAATTCATTTAAAACATGACCACATCACCAAAATATACCAATGCATTAATTCATGCTTCAAGCCCTTATTTATTGCAACATGCACACAATCCAGTAAAATGGGTAGAATGGAGTGAGGAAACCCTGCAAAGAGCCAAGAACGAAGATAAAATGATATTGGTAAGTATTGGTTATTCGGCCTGCCATTGGTGCCATGTAATGGAACACGAAAGTTTTGAAAACGAAGAAGTAGCCGAACTAATGAACCAACACTTTATTTGCATAAAAGTAGATAGAGAAGAACGCCCCGATATTGACCAAATTTATATGGATGCGGTGCAACTGCTTACAGGCAGAGGTGGTTGGCCATTAAACTGTTTTGCTTTGCCCGATGGAAGACCCCTGCATGGTGGTACTTATTTTCCCATTGAGCAGTGGAAAAAAACGCTTCAATCCATTGCCGATTTTTATAGAGACAGGAAAGAAGAAGCTTTTCAATATGCGGCTGAATTAACCAATGGAATCAATAAACTAGACCATATTATACCTGTAGAAAATGCGGAAATAAAAATAGAAACCATTGACAAAGCAGTGGAAAATTGGAGCAAAAACTTCGATTTAATTTATGGTGGTTATAATTGGGCGCCAAAATTCCCTATGCCTAATAATTGGGCGTTTTATTTACAATATTACAAGCAAAGCAATAATTCGTTGTATTTAGATGCCGTGACTAAAACATTAGATGGCATGGCAAATGGCGGTATTTTTGATCAAATTGAAGGTGGATTTGCACGCTACAGCACCGATTTATATTGGAAAGCACCTCATTTTGAAAAAATGCTTTACGATAATGGTCAGCTGTTGGGTTTATATGCCAATGCTTATCAATTAACCAAAAATAACCTTTACAAAGACATAGTTTCCAAAACGCATCAATTTTTACAGCATGAATTAACCCACGAAACAGGTTTGTTTTATTCGGCTTTAGATGCCGATAGTGAAGGCGTGGAAGGAAAATATTATATATGGACTCGCCAAGAATTGGTGAATATTTTAGGCGATGATGAACCTTTATTTAGCATTTATTATTCGGTAGATGCGTACGGAAACTGGGAACATGGTGCTAATATTTTATACAAAACACGCAGCCACGAAGAGTTAGAGAAATTAACGGGTAAAACCATTATTGAAATAGAACAAATCATTGAAAAATGTAATGCCTTATTGCTTAACGAACGAAATAAAAAAACCAAACCAGGATTGGATGATAAAGTAATTACAAGCTGGAATGCCTTGATGATTTCGGGTTATTGCGAAGCCTTTAAAGCTTTTGGAGAAAATGAATTTTATACCTCAGCACAAAAAGCTTTAGATAGTATTTTACAACACCTTTGGGTTGATAAAACATTATACCGAATTTATAAAAATGGTAAAATTAGCATTCCGGGTTTTGCCGAAGATTACGCTTGTTTAACCAAAGCTTTGATTGATTTTTACCAAATAAGTTTTGATGAAAAATATTTAATAAAAGCCAATGAGTTAATGGAACTAAGCATTGCTTATTTTTATAGCCAAGAAAAGAAATTGTTTTACTTTAAATCGAATACAGATGCTGCTTTGATAGCACGAAAACTGGATTTAACTGATGATGTAATACCAAGTGCCAATAGCATATTTGGCCATTGTTTACAAGCTTTGAGTTTTTATTTTAGCAATAGCCATTACGAAAAAATGGTGGATGATATGCTGCTTTTGGTGCAACAAAAATTTGCTAAAACTACCAGTAGTTATACCAATTGGATGCAATTAAGCTTAAATAAAATACAAGGCGTAAAACAAATAGTAATAGCTGGCCCTGAAGCCAAAAATTATTTTGCTCAATTGAACCAAAACTATTTACCCAATACCCTTTTTGCATTGGCAGCAGAACAATCGGTTATTTCCTTGGTAAAAGATAAGTTGCCAATAAAAAACAAAACCACCATTTACGTTTGCCAAGATAAAACTTGTGGATTGCCAATGTTTAGTTTGGAAGGGATTGGTTAAAATAATTCTTAATTTTTTTACCGCAAAGGTCAATAAGGTTTTTCGCAATGAACGCAAAGATTTTATTTAAAACTAAAACTTCTTTTTGCGAACTTTGCTTTTCTCTTTGTGGACTTTGCGGTTAAATTATTTTTTATTAAAAGTAAAATAAACAAATTGTACTTTTTAAATTCAATAAACTTTCCACAACATTTATTATTTAAAAATAAAGTATTTTATTTGCCAAATGGATTTAAAAGGAAAAGTTATAACAGTATTACCTATAGTTACCGGAGAAGGAAAAAATGGTCAGTGGAAAAAGTTAGAATTTTTAATTGAAACAGGCGATCAATACCCTAAAAAAGTGCTATTTGGTTTAATGGGTGCCAAAATTGACCAAAACCCAGTAACAATGGGGCAAGAAGTTGTTGTTAGTTTTGATGCGGAAAGTAGAGAATACAACGGTAGATATTATACCAACTTAAACGCTTGGAAAGTAAGTGCAGCGGGCGCAAACAATCCTGCGCCTCAAACTAATTTCCAGCCAAGTGCGCCTCAAAACAATTTTGAAGCACCGCAAAACATGTCGTTTAGCAGCGAAGAAAGCGCTTCAGACGATTTACCTTTTTAATAACCAAAAATAATTTTTATACGCAAGGCCGCCTTCAAGGTGGCCTTTTTTATTTTGCATAGCCAATTTGTACTTATACCGCTTTGATGTGTTATTTAGTCCAATTTATTTTTTGCGGCATAATACCATCTAAGATTTACAACCAACCCATTGGCCTATTTCGTAAATCAAAATGGTATTATATAAAAA
>JBGSBN010000134.1:0-9796 GCA_041730515.1 Methylacidiphilales bacterium
TTTATTATTGGCATCAAACGGTGCTAATTCATCTAAACCAAGCGATTTAACTGCAATTTGAATTAACTCTTCTTCGCTAACTCCTACGGAACGTTTTTGTTTAATTAAATAATGACGACCAGCAGCCAACATAGCCTCTAAAGGAATTAACCCAACCAACTCTGAGCCAGTTACGCGCATACCACGTTTTTCCGCACTTTTACAAACTTCATCAAAAGCTTGATGAACAGAAGTAATTTTATAATTGGTTAAGTTGATACTTATTTGAGCAATACCATATTCTTCTATAAACCAGCCAATAGCTTTACAAGCTTTTAGTGCTCCCGGAATGCGCACTTCGTTTCCTTCAGCATCTTTTACTATTTTTCCAGTAATTGGGTTTCCCTCACGTAATACGCGGCCCGCTTCTCTAATATCAAAAGCTACCGAATTAGCCAAACGTACTGATTTTGTATTTAAATTTACATTATAAGCTATCAAGAAATCGCGTGCGCCAATTACAGTTCCACCAGCTTTTTCATTAAACTCAATTGGGCCAAAATCTGGAGCCCATTCGGGTTGTTTTATTTTCTTAAAAAACCCTTCGTATTCGCCTGCTCTAATTACCGAAAGGTTGTTTCTATCTGTATTTGGTTGAGCATATTCGTATAAATAAACTGGAATATTTAAATCTTCACCTACTCGTTTTCCTAGTTTTTTAGCATATTCGGCAGTTTCTTCCATGCTAATTCCACTAACAGGAATAAGTGGACAAACATCAGTAGCACCCATGCGTGGATGTTCGCCTTTATGTTTGGTCATATCAATTACTTCAGCTGCTTTTTTTATGGCTAAATAGGCTGCTTCAATTACTGCATTTGGCTCGCCCACAAAAGTTACAACGGTTCTATTGGTGGCTTTTCCTGGGTCCACATCTAGTAATTTTACACCATCTACGGTTTCTATTACATCTGTAATTTGTTTTATTACAGCCAAGTCGTGGCCTTCGCTAAAATTAGGAACACATTCTATTATTTGACTCATATTTTTGTTTTTTATTAAATAGTAATAATTATAAAAAAGTATGCGAAGCTAATAAAATTTTTGAAGCACAAATGGAATGTAATTAAAACCTAAATTTATGTTTAATAAATAGCTGATTGTAAATACTATAATTGCATAATATTGGTTTAAAATGGAGTATCAATATACGGTAAAATATCTATTTTGTAGGCTATTTTAAACTCTATCATTAAAAAAACGATGAGTAATACAATAACCACAAAATACAAATACTCTAAAAGGAAAATAGTATCGTGTGCAAGTTTACCTAAAGCATTTCGCACTTTTGAATGATGAACATGTTTTAAATATATAAACGTGCCGTTATAACAATGAAAAGGGGAGGCATTATCTTCATCTCGTGTAAAAATATTCATATCATACTTCCTTTCTAATTGCGTTAATTACTATTTAAATGGTTGTTTTCAAATGTATCGTTGCGCTTAAATTATTTTACATAAATTTTTTTGATATTTATGGCAGTTAATACTGATTTAGGTCTTTTTGTAAATCAAATTTACATTTTTGTTTGAATTATTTAGTTAATTTTCAATTAAATGGCCGTCTATATGTATAATTCAGCTATTTAAAGTGTTTTTACGTTCTTCTAATTCGGAAGATTTTGGCTCGGTTTGAGCATAAAAAAATCTGCAATGTTTTCATTGCAGATTTTTTTATATCTATTGTATAATTACCTTAAATCGGCTGTTAAGTTGCCTTTAGCTTCATTGTAATAAGTGTCGAAAGGAGTATTTATATCTCTAAATACATCAATATTATAAATGCATTTAATTTCAAATAAAACACCTAAAACCATTACCAATAACACCACAAAATACATGTATTTCATAAAAAAGACAGTGTCTTTTAAAAATGAACCAACTTTTTTAGTTAAACGAACGCTAGTAGATTCTTTTTCATTTTTAAAAACTGAATTGTATTCGTTAAATGAAATTGTTTGTCCTTCTAATTTAGTAGATGTGTTCATAGTCGTTTTGGTTTAATTGGTTAATGTTACTTATTGACTTATTTCTTATTCAAACATACGTTTATTTTATATAAGTGGTTTTATGTAATTGTAAAATATTTATTAATTTTTATAAATTATTGAAAATGAGGTTAATAAATTTGTGCAAATCAATTAAATAGCTATTTAAATACTTAAAAAAGCCGCTTGAATTGTATATTTAAGGATTAAATCGCCTTATTTCCGCAGCTTAAATAATCAAACAGCCATTTAAATTATTATTTTACGTAAATTGAATTATGTGAGCTGCGCTAATATATACTCCAATTTATTTGAATATTGCTATAGAAAGGGTTTAGTACTTAACCTTAAATAGTTCTAATACCATTTTGTTGAGAATGCAGTAGGTGTTTCGTCAAAAGTTTTGACTGTAATTAGCAGGTATTTTATAGGCTGCTTTTATTTTTCAACGGGCTAATCCCGATAGCAATCACGCGTCAAGGTAAGGAAAACTCCAGGAGTTTAATATAAATAGCCACCTGTGAAACTGGTGGTTATATGTATAAATAAACACACCAAAAATGCCACGTTCATTTTTCAACGGGTTAACACCCGTTGTTACAAAAGTATCGTTCCTAAGGAACTATAAGGTTTATCAATGTTTAGAAGAAAAAATCATAAATTAAGTTGAAGCCAATTAGATAGCAATCGGGAGGAACTTTAAGGTTTATAAATGTTTACAAGAAAAAACATAAATTAACTTGACGTTTATGCGATAAATATCGGGAGTCACAAAATACATTGGTCTTTATCATTTATCAAAGGTGCATAGCAGCAGGTTTTACCATTATGGAATTTAAAGTTATCCATTTAAATAAAAGTTGAACCTAGTTTGCCAATAAAAAAGGAATGTTTTAAGGTCAAAATCTTAAGGTGGTGCAAGCCGCTAAATATTGGGAACACTACAATTTATTGGTAAAAAAACCTTGTGTTTACAATCAGGCTAATTATTGTAATCCTTTTACTTAAAATGATTGATTCAGAATAATAAAATATCGATTTGCGTTAAACAAATTCGCAGTTGTACTATTTTTGAAGTTTATTTTCAGGTTAAAAACCACCTTCGGCAGGCTGTGTTTTAATTGGCGAAACTGGTTCGCGAGGTTTATCTTTTACTACACCTTTAATAGTTAAAACTATATTGTTATTGCTAGCATTGCTGCTAACAGTAATTGTTTTTGAAAAGGCATTTCTGTATCCTCCTGGACTGTAAACCACCACTATTTTAGCTTTTTGGCCTGGCATAATAGGTTCGCGTGGCCAAGCTGGTGCGGTGCATCCGCAACTAGGTTGCACATTACTTAATATCAATGGGGATTTGCCTTTATTTGTAAATTCGAAACTATATTCTTTCGATACGCCATCCCAAATAATTCCAAAATCGTGAACTGTTTTGTCAAAAGCAATTTCTGGTTTTTGTTCGTCTTTTTTATCTTGAGCAAATAATTGTGGTACTCCTAGAAAAACAATGAATAAAAAGGCAAATAATTTTTTCATAATGGTTCAAATATAAAATTTTGCAGGAGTTAATGTTTAATATTATTTAAAATTTTTGTCAAAATGATAGCTTAGGTAAAAGGAATAAGAATAGTCAAATATTGGATTTGCCAAGTCAAATACGGGTTCAAATCTAGCACTCATTTTTATTTGATTAAATATTACTTTGTTATAAAATAATCGTAAAAACACCAATTCGCGGTTTCTAGGATAATAGTTTTTAAAATCAATACTATTTCCCTGGTAAATGGCCGTTCCTCTGGGAGATATAAAATTACCGCTGGCAAAGTAGCTACACATTAATTGTAATCCACTGTATTGATACGATAAATTTGAAAACACGGCAAAACCTTGATTAAAAGGAATTGCCGTGCTATCGCCAGTATCTTTATAGCCTAAATAATAGGCATCATAACTAATTTTTTGCTTTTTACTTATTTGATAAATTGTTTTAAACCCAATTGAATAATTTGCTTGCATGGTTAATGGATTTACTGAATCTTTATCAATTTGACCACCTGCATGGCTAAGCATTCCCTGTAAAATGCTATATACTTTAAATCTATTTTTAGGATTGTTTAGTTCATGAGTGTAGTTAAACCCGGCAGTAAATTTTTCCTTATGTGGCGAACCTCTTTCAATGAATTTTTCCCAATTAATCCAGCCATCTAGAAATGTTTTTTCAGTTAAATATTTTATTTGGAACCCATTTTCTATTCTATTTTCAATTGCCCTTGCTATGTCAAACATAGGCTCAATTATTCTATGACTAGTAGCACCTTCTAAAGTACCAAAAAGCATTTCAAAATTTTGGTATTTAGTTTTTAAAGTAAATGTTGGTATTACTTGAGTAAAGGAGGTTTCTCCATCAAAATCGTTTCTTACAAATACGCCTGCTTGTAATTTAATATTGCCATTTGGTTGATAATGAAATGAAGGCATAATTTGATTTCCAAATAGTGTTCTACCCAACTCTACCTTATTAAAATATTCGGTATTACGCATGTAGTTGAAAACAAAGGTCGAAAAACCGAATTGATTGCTATCGTTTTTGTTTATATTAATAGGTTCGCTTAAAAATGAATTATCTACTTGAGCCCAAGCATTATTTACTACTACTAGTAAAATTAACAGTAACTTTCTTTGCATAGCGCAATTAAAATAAAAAATTACAATATTGTTTTGTTTGAAAAATATTGTTTTAAAGTATTGATGACACGGTAAACGCTGAGGTTTGCAGATATTTTTGTTAATAACTTATTTTGCTTTTTTTTGCAATCTAAGTCCTAATTACTGCTATTTATCCTAGTATTAAACATGGCTATCATTTGTCGCAATATCTTTATGATACCTGTAAACTTTGAATTTTTTCAGCATGAATTTAAACCAAATAAATAAAAAAATAAAGTGGACTAAAAATGTCGCAATTAAAGGGCATATTTTGTATATATTCCATTTAACTATACGTATGTTAATATTTTGGTGAATTAGCCTTAATTTGATATAAATTGCTTAACAGTCCATTTAAAGTGCTATGTTTTGTTTTTAGCAGTGCTGTATTGTTTGCTAGGCCATTAGAATAGGAATACTGCTATAAATTATGTGATTCACTATATTAAATTTGCTGTTGAAAAAATTTAAGCATATGAAAAACAACAATCAATCAATGCAAGTATACCTTGCATTAATGAGCTTGCTATTGATGGCAAGTTGCGTAAAAGAAACAACAGAACCTGTTACATTATCAAAGAAATGTACACCAACGCCATTACCTAGTTTAATAAAGAGTATTAACTTAAGCGATCCAAATACTGCAGCTGGTGGTCAGCCAGTAGTGGCGGTTTTTAAGTTTTCGCAAGATTTAGAAACTTACCAAGACACCAACTGTAAAGCTATGAAGCCAAATTGTAGTGTTAAATTATGTATTCAAAACGCAACTGCTAAAAAAATGTTTTTTGATTACACCGTTACTTATGTAGCGGGAGGCAATGTATGGCAATTCCAGAATTACTCCATTATTGAACCTAATAAATTAGAGGATTTAGGTGTAATATCAAAAAACTGTGGTTGGATTAGTGGTGGAAATATTACAGTTACTACAAATAATATTGTTTATCAATAAGTTGGATTAAAGTAATAAATAAAAAGGAGGCTGTTATGCAATAATAGCCTCCTTATTTATTACCCTTCGTTAAATGAAATTCCATTTAGTGCTAATTCTTTTAAAATAGGTTCATAAAACTCGGGCGTTATTGGAATTTGAACACCTTTTGCAGTTATTTTATTTTGTAAAATTAATTTAGTGGCTATTGCCATTGGTAAGCCTACCGTTTTTGCCATGGCGGTGTAAGTTTTATCCTCGCCTTTTACTATTAAGGTACTGCTTGCTACATGCTTTATATTGTTAAGATGATACTCAATTTCATGTTTCATTACTATCATATCTAAATCGGTATTTTCCAAACGCCATTTTTGTTGTAATAACTGCTGTAAAATTTGAGCAGGTGTGGCATTGTTTAATTCAATGATTTTATTTTCGAACAAGCCTAACCATTTGATACGTTTAAAGTCTTTACTAGCTTTAGTTATGTTAAAAAATTGACAAAACACATCCTCCACATTTTTAGCATTTGCCCCACTTAAAAAAGAGGCTACTAAATCTCTATAAGTTAAATTTTTATTTTGGTTAATGGAGTAACTATCGTCAGTTAAGCCCAATTTCACCAATAAATTCCAGCTTTGGCTAAATCCTTTTTTGCGCAATGTACCTCTAAGAACCGTTTTTGCATTTTGTAAACCATAAGGCTCAATATATCCTAAACTATCGCGGTTAGCATAACTTTCAAAAGCACCATAATTGGGTACATTTACCGTTTCTGTTTGACTAAAAATTCGGTTAGGTGGAATAAATTTAATTAATCCATTTTCTAAATACTTAGCAGTAGCTTGGCCTGCCAAAACCACATTTCTGGGGTTCCAAGTAAATTTATAATTCCACGGGTTATTATCAAATTCAGGTGCTATTAAACCGCCACAAAATGATTTGAACGAGGTAATAGTTCCACCTTTTGCTTCTATTTGGTGTATCATTTCCATAGCCGACAAATGGTCAATGCCAGGATCTAAGCCAATTTCGTTCAAAAATAATACATTGGCTTTTATGGCAGCTTCGTTTAATGCTTGCATTTCGGTACTTACATAACTTGCTGTTACTAGGTTTTTTTTAAATTTTATACAATCGTGAGCAGCTAAAATATGTAAAGTTGGAGGCAAAAGAGAAATCACCATATCAGCCGCTTTTATGGCTTCCTCGCGCTCTTTGGTTACTGTAATGTTAAATGCTAATGCTTTTCCATATTTACTTTTCCCTAATTTTTGTTTTCCCAATTCCAAGCTTTGGTCGGCAATGGTTATATGCCAATTTTCTTTTTTAGCATTGGCAAGTAAGTATTTTATTAAGTACGATGAGGAAAGGCCAGCGCCTAATACCAAAATATTTTTCATTTAATAAACCTTTAAAATTTTGGCAAACTTAAGTTTCATTTACAGTAAAAAAAACTGTTTTAATACAACAAAAAACCAGCATTTCACGTAAATGAAAGCTGGCATTTGCAGGTATTATTTTTATGAAGAGATATTATACAAACCTACACCCCTGTTTGTAATAATTTTTTATACAAGTGCTACTTGTTTTTATTGGCTTGTTGTTCTTGTGTTGGTTTTTCGGCCTTATTTGCTGTATTACAGCCTTTATTAAAAGTACCTAACGTTAATCCACCAAATAATAAAATAACTAATTTTAATTTCATGTTTTTGCAATTTTGGTTATAAAACGAAACGAAGGTGGTATTTGTTACATTATTTTAAAATATTATTTTGATGAAATGAACTATTTGATAGCTGAACTTCATTTTTAGGCAGATGAAAGGTTTTTAACAATACCTCTAAAATTGATTGTCTGTTATTTTATTGCGTTGCAATTGACCAACTTATTTTCACAAAATGCTTTACTATTTAGAGAATCGCTTCGGTAATTCTACAAATAGTTTGGTTTAACCTTCTAGGCCAAAACTAGTTTTCAAGAAACCTTATCGAAAACCGCGAGAAGGAAATTGACTAGTAAAATAGCTTCCCGCATTATTGCAGCACCTAAATAACCCCCAAAATAAAATGACTTTTTTGTGAAACAAAAAACCTAATTAATCTAATTTGCATAAATAAAAATAAAAAGTATGTTTGAAAATAGAAACATTCTTATAAACAACTATAATTTAAGTAGAAAATAGAAGTTTATAGTGGAAAACACGAGTATATCTCGTCCTAAAATAGGTTTACACAAAAACATGTAAACGAATGAAAATAAGCAAATGAAGTTATCAGACCCGTTTAAAATATTGACACCAAATGAAAGGTGGGCACCGACTCAAAGCCAAATGGACGCTTTTCAAAATGCCTATGAAAAGTTGTTGCCACCGTTGGTTTATAAAATCAGAATTGCAGTTGCAAAGTGGAGGGAAGAAGATTACAAAGGTGCTTCTGAAACTTCAAAATCTTTATTGAACTTTTGGTTTAATCAGGAACATCTTATTGGGCAGACAAAATTCAGTTTTTTCTTTTCTCAACGTGAAGCCATTGAATCAATAATTTACCTCTATGAAGTAGCGAACGCCAAAGACAAATACGAGTTAATGAAATTTGACTCTTCGCAACGTGTCAGCACAGGTATGTTTGACGAAAACTGGACACGATATGTAATTAAAATGGCGACTGGTGCAGGAAAAACTAAAGTAATGGGCTTGACTTTGGTTTGGTCTTACTTTCATAAGCTTTACGAAGCAGACAGCACACTCTCAAAAGATTTTTTAGTAATTGCTCCAAACATTATTGTTTTAAACCGTTTACGCAAAGACTTTGACGGTTTGAAAATGTTTTTTGATGAACCGTTTTTCCCTGACAATGGCTATGATGACAATGACTGGAAAAACGACTTTCAATTAACGCTTCATATCCAAGACGACTTAAAACCAATAACTGAATCGGGAAACATTTTCCTTTCAAATACCCACAGAGTAGGTTTTAATGAAGAGCCTGAACAAAATTTTGAAACAACTTTTCTTGGTGTAAAACCAAAGCCTGATGCTGACACTTCAAAAGGGTTGGATTTAGGGAAAATCTTAAGAAGCGATAAAATAAAAGATTTAGTTGTATTAAATGATGAAGCACATCACATTCACGACAGTTCATTAAGATGGTTTCAAAATATTGAAGACATAAGTAACAAGCTGAAATTAAAAAACGGAAACGGAATTAGTTTGCAAGCAGACTATTCCGCTACTCCGAAACATAACAATGGTGCTATTTTCGTTCAGACAATTTGCGATTATCCTTTGGTTGAAGCTATAAAACAAAATGTTGTAAAGTCGCCAGTATTGCCTGACGAAGCATCAAGACAAAAAATTCAAGAAAAAGATTCTTCCGACTTTGTAGAACGCTATCGAGATTATATACATTTGGGTTATTTAGAATGGGAGCAGCAATATGAAGAACTCAAAAATCATAAAACGCCTATCCTTTTCATTATGACAATGAGCACCAAAGAAGCAGACCAAGCGGCTGCATTTTTGGAAAGCAATTATCCATTGATGAAAAATTCGGTGCTGACTATTCACACCAATAATTCGGGTGAAATAAAAGAAACTGCATCAAGCAAAAAAGACAAAGATGCATTAGAAGCATTAAGAAAAGCCGCAGACGAAATTGACAAAGACCATTCACCATACAAAGCCGTTGTTTCGGTTTTAATGCTTCGTGAGGGTTGGGATGTTAGAAATGTAACCACTATTGTTGGGCTTCGCCCATTTGGTGCCGATTCTAAAATTCTTCCAGAGCAAACTATTGGTAGGGGTTTGCGAAAAATGTTTTCGTTGGATATGCCCGAAAAATTAGTTGTAGTTGGAACACCAGCGTTTTTAGAATTTGTTGAGAGTCTTAAAACAGAAGGTGTAGAATTTCAATACAGCCCTATGGGCAAAGGTTCTAAAGGCAAATCCCCTGTAATTGTGGAAGTGGATAAAGAAAATCCAAACAAAGATTTAGACGCTTTGGACATTCCTATTCCGCATCATTTTTAATTTACGATGTTCGCCAGCGCATACCAAATTTTCCGATTCTTTGAATTTAAATCACGAATCATGATTCGCAATGATTCCATACAGCGTAAAAAAAAGTAAC
>JBGSBN010000135.1:0-9750 GCA_041730515.1 Methylacidiphilales bacterium
AAACTATAAAAACAAAAAAGCCTAACATTTAAAATGCTAGGCTTATGTTACCTTCGTTGGTAGCCCGTAGGGGAGTCGAACCCCTCTTTAATGGATGAAAACCATTTGTCCTAACCGATAGACGAACGGGCCATTTTTGGGTTCGCAAAAGTAGTAATTTAGTTTAATATTCCAAATTATTCAAAAAAAAACACATTAAAGCTTCAAAATCAAATACTTATTTGGTGCTTTAATGTGTTGAATTAAATTTTATGGCATGGCTTTTATAATATCGGCAAAGCTACGGCTTTGTAAAGCAGCGCCACCTACCAAAGCACCATCAATATCAGGAGCAGCAAAAAGTTCGGCAGCATTATCAGCCTTTACACTTCCACCATACTGAATGGTTAAATTATTGGATACAGTTTCGTTGTATTTTTCTTTTACTAAATTTCTAATAAAGGCGTGTACTTCTTGCGCTTGTTGGGTGCTAGCAGTTTTGCCAGTTCCAATAGCCCAAACTGGCTCATAAGCTATAACTACCGAAGCCATTTGCTCAGCCGAAAGGTGAAATAATCCTTCGGATACTTGCGTTTTTAACACCTCAAAATGGATATTGCTTTCTCGTTCTTCTAAGGTTTCGCCTACACAATAAATTGGGTTTAAGTTTTCGGCTAATACAGCATCAATTTTTTTAGCTAACCAATTATTGGTTTCGCCAAAATATTGTCTGCGCTCACTATGGCCAATAATAATGTATTTACCACCACAGTTTTTTATCATGGCTGCACTAATTTCGCCCGTATAAGCTCCACTTACATGGTTGCTACAGTTTTGTGCACCTGTGCTAATATTGCCAAAATCGGCAGTCATGCGGCTTACCGAGTGAATATACAAAGCAGGAGGAATAATTACTACTTCAGCACTACCATGGTATTCATCCTTTACCATATTGCTTAATTCCGAAACCAAAGCCATTCCTTCGTCATAGCTTTTGTTCATTTTCCAATTTCCTGCAATAATTTTTTTTCTCATTGAATTTATAGGTTAAATATTTTTTATAAAACTAAATAAATGGCTCCAAAACCCAAGGCAAAGCCCGCAATTAATTGAGGTATATTATGTGCCTTGGCAAAATGCCTTGCCGAAGCAACTAAACCTGCTATTAAAACCATTATTGCTATGGCAATTCTTAAATCTACATGGGTATAATAGTTGGCTAAAACCAAAAGGCTAATCATAGCGCCAATGCTTGCCATGTGTACACTTATTTTCCAAAAATTACTAATAATAGCAATGGAAACCACAGTTAAACTTCCTGCTAACAAATATTTTAAAATAATAATAGAAACTCCTGCTTTGTTTAATAAATAAAAGCTGAAAATATACCCTAATGCTGTGGCAGCAAAAGGCCATTTGCGTTCTTTAAAATGCGTTAGTTGAATACTACTTATTTGATTAGTAAGCTTTAGCAGCGCCACCAATAACGAAGGTAACACAATGGTTAAACTAATAATTACACTTATAATGGTGCTTTTAGCTTGGTAGGTTAATGCCGCAAGCGATGGAAAGAGCATAAACAACAACCAAAGCGACCCAATATTTACAAATATTGGATGGAAAATAGTTGATATTATTAGTTGTGTTTTTTTATTCATTTTTTATTTAACTGCTACTACGCTTATTTCTACATTGGCGTTTAACGGCAATTTTACCACCTGAACTGTTTCCCTTGCTGGAAAATCAGCAGTAAAAAAAGTACCATACACCTCATTTATTTGGCCAAAGTTACCTAAATCGGTGCAATATATAGTAGATTTAACCACATTGGTAAAGTCCATTCCTGCATCTGTTAAAATTGCTTTTAGGTTTTCCATTACTTTATTGGTTTCGGCTTTTATATCTGTTTGAATCATTTCGCCCGAAACTGAATCTTTGGCCACTTGCCCGCTAATATATAACGTATTACCAATTAGTACAGAATGGCTATATGGGCCAATTGGAGCTGGTGCATTTGCACTTGTAATTATTTTCTTTTCCATTTTATATGTTTTGTAATTTTGTTGGATTTAATTTGCTGCGAATATGAAAATTTTAGCAAAAGGAAACAGCAAAAGAACAGAAGAATTTAAACAAAAACTTTTATTGGTTGATTATGAGTTAGTTTGTGTTGACGAAAATACAAATAATTTGGTAAAAGAGGGTCATTTTGATATGATTTTTGACTTAAATTTTGATGATAATGCACAAAATGGGCTAGATTGTTACACTGAATTAACAAAAACTCCAGTATTTATTTGCGCAGTAAAAAGCAGTTTGGCTCAAATAGTTCAAAACAATCAGGCTAAAATTTCATTTCCATTATATGGTATCAATAGCATCGAAACTTTTATCAATCGTAATTTATTGGAAGTAAGTATTTATAAAAATACGGATGAAGAAATTTTACAAAATAGCTTAAAGCAATTAAATTGGGAATACAAAATAGTAGGCGATAGGGTAGGAATGGTTACACCTAGAGTTATTTGTATGATAATTAATGAAGCTTGCTATACATTACAAGAGGGCACTGCCAATATGGTTGACATAGATATAAGTATGAAATTAGGAACCAATTATCCTTTTGGTCCATTTGAGTGGGCCGATAAAATAGGAATATCAAACGTGTATCAAATTTTAGATTCGGTATATAACGATACCAAAGATGAGCGTTACAAAATTTGTCCATTACTAAAAACATATTATTTAAAAGGCATAAATTTTTACAACTAATATTCTACCTAACTAATATCAAATTGAAAATAAAATTATTCTATTTAGTGTGTCTTTTTACTTTGGTAAATACCTTAATGGCACAAAACTTTCCAAACAAAGCAGCAGGTACTAATGGGGCAGCTACTATTTTAGCTACTTTTATTGATTTAAAAACTAATAAACCAGTTGAATATGCCACAGTTTCGTTGGTGCGCGTTTCCGATTCGGCTATTGTAAATGGAACTACAACTACCAAAAAAGGTGAAATTAAATTAGAGAATATTGCCTTTGGTGCTTATAAATTAAAAGCTAGTTTTATTGGATATAAAACATTGATTGGAAATGTATTTGTGGTTACGCCAAAGGAATTAGTGGTTGATTTAGGGATTTTTAAAATGGAAGCAAGTGCCAAAAATTTAAAAACAGTGGAGGTTACAGGCGAGCGGTCTGATTTTACCAATCAATTGGATAAAAAAACGTATAACGTTGGTAAAAACATTACCAATATTGGTGGTTCGGCCACCGATATTTTGCAAAATATTCCTTCGGTAAATGTGGACATAGATGGAAAAATTAGTTTACGTGGAAGTGAAAATGTAACTATATTAATTGATGGAAAGCCAAGCACTTTAACAGGCGCTAATAGGCAAGCCATTTTACAACAATTGCCCGCCAATGCCATAAGCGAAGTAGAAATAATTACCAATCCTTCGGCTAAATACGATGCAGATGGAATGGCTGGAATTATTAACATAAAAACCAAAAAAGATAAACTAAAAGGATTTAACGCCAATACTCAAGCCACTGTAGGTACTAACGATAAGTATTCGTTTAATATTGGTTTAAATAACAGAACTAGTAAATATAATTTGTTTGGCAATTATTCTTTTCGCCACGAGCGCAGAGATAATTTTGGAAATGGTGAACAGTTTAACCGGTTTGTTGGAAATAGTTTTTCGTTTAAAAATAGCAGCAATGGGTATAATTTAAACGATTTTCATACAGGGAGAGTTGGTATGGATTATTATATAAATAACTATAATACAGTTAGCTTTTCTACCGGAATTAGCAGTAATGTTTCTGGCAAACCCGATTTTATTAATTTTGATTATTTTGATAGTGTTGGAACTCAATTTGCCAATTTTAAACGCAATAATTATTCAACCGATGATAATTTAACTATAGATGCCACTGTAGATTATAAACGTACAGCTAGAAAAAATAAATCAGAGTTAACAGCAAGTGCATCCATAAATTCAAATGCCAGAAATGCCAACGAAAATTTTGAAAGTATCCTAGCAGGTGGAACTGAAATGAACCTTCAACGTAATAAAAACACGGCTACTTTCACCAATTTTATAGCTCAAATTGATTATGTATTGCCGTTAAAAAATGGCAAAATAGAAACAGGTGCAAAAACTACTACGCGTATTATTGATAATAACCAGCAAGGTTTTAGGTATAATTTTGGAAACAATGAGTTTTGGGAAGATTCGTTAATTAGCAATCATTTTGTTTATAACGAAATGGTAAATGCTGCTTATGTTACATTTGCTAGTAGGTTCAAAAAATTTGATTATCAAGTAGGTGTAAGAACAGAAATAGCCAATATTGAAGGTAATTCAAAAACTACTAACACCATTTTTACCAACGATTATTATAATTTTTTTCCAAGTGGATTTATAAAGTATGGCTTAGCAAAAAATCAAGATTTGCAATTAGGATATAGCCGAAGGATAAACAGACCAGGTTTTGAAAGCTTAAACCCATTTGTTGACTATAGCGATTCGGTAAATTTGCGCCAAGGAAATCCTAAAATTCAACCTGAGTATATTCATAGTGTGGAATTAAATTACCAAACACAAATAAAAAAATTAAACTTTAGTGCTACTTTATATTATCGTTATACGGATAATATGATTGCAAGGTTTCGCAATTTAGATTCAAAAACTGGTCAATTTATCACAAGTTTTTATAATTTTAACTCGGCCGAAAACACTGGTTTTGAATTTATTTTTAGGTATAGTTTTGTAAAATTGGGTAACTTGATGTTAAGTGGAAATTGGTATAGAAATGTGGTAAATGGTGGTAATGTTCAAAGCGATTTGCAATCGGAAATTACTACTTGGAACACGCGTTTAACCTATAATTTACCATTGCCAAAGGCATTTTATTTTCAAGCAAATGGCATGTATATGGCGCCTATGCGTTTTGCACAAAATACCATTAGTGGTATGAATGGATTAGATATTGGTTTGCGTAAAGATTTTATGGCAGGAAAATTGCAATGTGGATTAAACCTAAGTGATGTATTTGATATACGCCAATTTAATATTAGGCAAGATGGAGATAATTTTACTTACCAAGGCATGCGTAAGCGCGAAACTAGGATTCTTACTTTTTCGCTCACCTACCGTTTTGGAAGCAACGAAAATCCATTTACCAAGAAAAAACCAAGCTCAGTTCCAGTTGAAAACATGGATATGGGCTTTTAAAAACAAGTAAGAAAATTTTAACAAAATCAACTTAATTAACTATTTATATTTACCAATTAATTAAACAGCGTATGAAAAGTATTTTTTTATTGATAGCAGCTTTATTTTGCTTCCATAGTTTTGCTCAAAAAGAGCATCCTACCTTAACCAAAATGAAAGCAGGTTATTACCTTTATTTAGATAATGGTATTGAACAAATTGACTTATATAAAAGTATTGAAGTAAAACGTAACTTTTTTAAAGTGGGCAATCCGCGTGTAGTAATTGCTCCTAAAATTGGTTATTTGGCACGTAAAAATGTAATTTCAGGTTACTCCTTATTGCTGAAAAACGCCAACCAGGTAGAATATGATGGAAAAGAAAAAAACACGTTTGTAATAAAAGGTAATTTTTTTGGAAAAGAATGTAACCAAGCCATTGCTAAATTGCCACAAGGAAGTGTGCTTACGTTTACCGAAGTAGATTTAACCATTACCGATTTAGATGGTCCAAACTTAGCAGGTGTGCGCCCTAAAAAACCAGGACAATTGCCCATTGGCTTTACGGTTTATATTATAGATTAGAGTTTGTATTGGTAACCAGAGGCTTTGCTATAGCCTCACAAGCTGGACGCTAGCAAGTATAAAGTTCCTACCGTTGTTGGTGTTTAGCGAAGCGTCACCAACAATATTTTTTAACACTCAAAACTAAACACATAAACACTCACAAACTTCAACACTCAAAAACGTTAAATATCGTTCCAAACTTTGGTGCCTTCGGTACAGTTTTTACAAATATCTATTTCTTTACGGCTTTTTAAAATAGCTGTTCTAAAGCGGTTGTATTGCTCGTTTTGCCACACATTTTTAAAGCTAAACTCACTTACGTTTCCAAATTGATGCGTAGCATCTTTATCAAAACAACAAGGAACTACCAATCCATCCCAGGTAATAACGCTTCCGCGCCACATACGCCAACATTGGTTCAATAGCTTATTTTTTATTTTATAACCTTCTTCTGTTTTGGTATATCGGCTTAAATCTTCGTTGGTAGGAATAAAAGTATCGCTGGTTTCATAATCGTAAATTTGAGCAGTTTTTATTCCTAATTCATCCACTCCAACTTCTTTAGCCAACTTTTTTATTTCTGGAATTTGGTGTTCATTATGCTTAAAAGCAATGAATTGCCAAATAATATGAGGCGTTTTTAAACCCAATTCTTTTTTCCATTTCAATAAATTTTGAGTGCCCTCAATTACTTTGTCAATTTTACCACCTATTCGGTATTTTCCATAAGTATCTTGTGTGGTTCCGTCTATCGAAATAATGAGTCTATCTAAACCAGACTGCACAGTTGCTTTGGCCATTTCATCGGTAAAATAATGCGCATTGCTACTGGTAGCGGTGTAAATATTTTTCGATGCAGCATATTTTACAAACTCTAAAAAACTTTTATTTAAAAATGGTTCACCTTGAAAGTAAAGTACTAGCCAAATCAGTTCTTCGTGTACTTCGTCAATAATTTTTTTGTAAAGCGTTAAATCTAGCATCCCAGTATTACGAGTAAACTCGCGTAAGCCGCTTGGACACTGAGGACAACGAAGGTTGCAGCTGGTAGTTGGCTCTATTTCTAAAGTTAAAGGCATTCCCCAATGAATGGGTTTTTTAATGGTTTTTGATAAATAATAACTGCTTAAAAGTTGCGCAGCATTAAATAAACGTTTGCCATTTAATTTCGAAAAAAGGTTGATACCGTCTGTAATGTTTCTGTTCATGTACTTAAGCAAACATAAGTAGTAAAAATGGATAATTTAGGTTTTGGTCCTAAAAATGCTAAGAAAAAAACAGCTCTAGTCGGGTTAAATATTTGTAATGTAGCTATTTATGATTTAAATAAAATATCTTTAATGTTCAACTGTAAATTTACGTGACCGTTAAAGAAATTTTCTTCAATGTAATAACAAATATCAAAGCTAATACCTTGAGCTACTTTATGGTAATGTTCGCCTAAGCCAAACCCAATAGCTTTGTAAATTCTACCGCCTTCTTCGTGAGTTATACTCATGCGCAAATGGTTATTTCCAACTACTGTTACATCGCCCACATCCCACACATTTCTAGTCATAAAAATGGGGCTTGCATTTCCGGGTCCAAAAGGAGCAAATTGTTTTAACACGCTAAAAAACTTAGGTGTAATGGCTCTAAATGGTATTTCGGTATCGTATTCTATTTCAGGAGTTAAACTTCTGGTTTCAATGTTTTTAACTACAATCGATTCAAATTTTTCGATAAATTTAGGTACATTTTCAACGCGTAAAGTTAAACCTGCTGCGTGTGTGTGGCCACCATATTGTTCTAATAAATCAGCACATTCTTCAATGGCGTGGTATAAATCAAATCCTTCAACCGAACGTGCTGAACCTGCTGCCATTCCGTTGCTTTCAGTTAAAACAATGGTTGGGCGGTAATATTTTTCGATTAAGCGCGATGCTACAATTCCAATAACTCCTTTATGCCATTCAGAGTGGAATAAAACAGTTGATTTTCGGCTGTGAAAATCTTTGTCGCCCAAAATCATATTAAAGGCTTCTTCGGTAATACTGCTATCAAAGTTTCTGCGTTCGTTGTTATGATGGTTAATCATTTCAGCAATTTCAGCCGAGTCTTTGTCTTTATCCGAAATCATTAGTCGAACCGAATCTTTTGCATCTGCTATGCGGCCTGCAGCGTTAATTCTTGGTCCAATAAAAAATACAATATCGTTAACCGAATATTCGGGTCTTTCAGCATAATTTTCTAACAATGCCTTGATACCACGGTTGGGGTTGGTTTTTAATTTTTTCAAACCTTGGTATGCCAAAACCCTATTTTCATCCATAATTGGCACCAAATCGCTGGCCACACTTATGGCCGAAAGGTCCATGTATTCTTCTACTTCTTTAAAATCAATTTCGTGCTTAATGCAATAAGCTTGAACTAATTTTAAACCAATTCCACAACCTGAAAGTTCTTTAAAAGGGTAGGGGCAATCGGCTTGTTTTGGGTTTAAAATAGCCACTGCATCAGGTAATTCATCGCCAGGTAAATGATGGTCGCAAATAATAAAATCTACCCCTTTTTTATTGGCATATTTTACTTTATCGTTGGCTTTTATGCCACAATCCAAAGCAATAATTAAGCTGTAACCGTTATTGCTTGCCCAATCAATGGCCATAAACGAAATTCCGTAACCCTCAGTATATCTGTCGGGTATGTAATATTCAATTTCTTTAAAGCGTTTCGAAAAAAAATCGTAAACAGTTGCTACCGCTGTAGTTCCATCTACATCATAATCGCCATAAATTAATATTTTTTGATTTTTTGCTAAAGCCTCGTCTATGCGTTCTACGGCTTTAGTCATACCTTTCATAATAAAAGGATCGTGCATGTGAGCATATTGAGGTCTAAAGAAGTTTTTAGCTTTTTCAAAATCATCAATACCGCGTTGCACTAAAATGCCTGAAAGTACTTTATTTACATTAATAGAAGCAGCCAAAGCCTCAACGGTCTTCTTATCGGGTTCGGGTTTTGCTCGCCATTGTTTTTGCATAAAGTGTGGCGAATTTAGCAAAATTTATGGAATTTAAATTCACTTTTTAGTACAATCTTTTTTTTATGTTTTCTCTTTTAATTAATTCCTTTAAAAACGAACAACTTAAGAGTTATTGAATTATTGTTTTAATATTTTACTATTTTTGAACAAACTTTTTTGTAAAATAATAAATGAGCAATAAAAATAAAAAAATAAGTGGGGTAGTTTTTAGCACTGATTCAGATTTTAGTTACGATTTTGAGCAGGAGGAATCTGCTGAAACCTTGCCTAATAATTTACAAAACTTAAAAATATTTTTAGATAAAAAGAATCGTGCAGGGAAAGTGGTTTCAGCCGTTAGTGGTTTTGTGGGCACTACCGAAGATTTGAATGCATTAGGCTCAGCGTTAAAAAAACTATGTGGAGTGGGCGGTAGTGTAAAGGATGGAGAAATATTAATTCAAGGCGAGTTTAGAGACAAAATTTTAGCACATTTAATTAAATTAGGGTATAAAGCTAAGAAAGCGGGCGGATGATAGGGGTTGCTGGCCTCTGGCTTCTAGCAATTGTCAAAGTTTAATAGGCAATTTGAAACAATTAATTTGCAATATTCAAAAATCTATTGCCGTTCTCCCGAAAGCTTTCGGGATTAGCCTACGGAAACAAATGCAACTAACAATCTAGTAATACAACAATTTAGCAATTCAAAAAAATCTTTAAATCTCTAAATCAAAAATCATCAAATATTAATAACATGATTATAGAACAATTATATACCAATTGCTTAGCACAAGCAGCCTATTATATTGAAAGTAATGGCGAAGTGGCTATTATAGATCCTTTGCGCGATTACCAAATGTATATTGATAAAGCTACCGCTAATGGTTCCAAAATTAAATATATTTTTGAAACACATTTCCATGCCGATTTTGTAAGCGGACACGTAGATTTAGCAAATAAAACAGGTGCTACC
>JBGSBN010000136.1:0-9737 GCA_041730515.1 Methylacidiphilales bacterium
ACTAAAAATGCCTAAATTAATTGGTGTAAAATTAACCGGTAAATTAAACGGTTGGACTGCTCCAAAGGATGTATTTTAAAAGTAGCTGGTATTTTAACCGTAAAAGGTGGTACTGATGCTGTGGTAGAATATTTTGGTGAAGGTGCAACTAGTATGAGCTGTACAGGAAAAGGAACTATTTGTAATATGGGTGCCGAAATTGTTGCTACTACATCTACATTTGGTTACGATGATTCAATGGCTCGTTATTTAAAAGCAACAGGTAGAGCAGAAGTAGCTGAATTAGCTGATTCAGTAAAACATCATTTAACTGCCGATCCTGAAGTTTATGCAAATCCTGCTATTTACTTTGATCAAGTAATAGAAATTGATTTATCTACTTTAGAGCCACATGTTAATGGTCCTTTCACTCCAGATTTAGCAACGCCTATTTCAAAATTAAAAGAAGCAGCTTTAGCTAATGGCTGGCCTACAAAAATTTCTGTTGGATTATTAGGTTCTTGTACCAACTCTAGTTACGAAGATATTTCACGTGCGGTAAGTTTGGCAAAACAAGTTTCGGCCAAAGGTTTAACTGCTAAAGCTGAATATTTAATCAATCCAGGTTCTGAACAAATTCGTTACACCATTAAACGCGATGGTTTCTTAGATGTATTTAACGAAATTGGCGCTAAAGTATTTACCAATGCTTGCGGACCTTGTATAGGAATGTGGGATAGAATGGGTGCTGAAAAACAAGAAAAAAACACCATCATTCATTCATTTAACAGAAACTTTGCTAAACGTGCCGATGGCAATCCAAATACTTTTGCTTTTGTGGCTTCGCCAGAAATAGTAACAGCTATGGCCATTGCGGGCGATTTAACATTTAATCCACTTACCGATACTTTAACTAATAACAAAGGCGAACAAGTAAAGCTTGATGGACCTTATGGTGATGAATTACCAATTAATGGATTTGCAGTAGAGGATGCAGGCTTTGTGGCTCCTGCGGCTGATGGTAGTCAAGTTACAGTTGCAGTTTCACCTACTTCTGATAGATTACAATTATTAGATCCATTTGCAGCTTGGGAAGGCAGCGATTTAAAAGGATTGAAACTGTTAATTAAAGCCAAAGGTAAATGTACAACTGATCATATTTCTATGGCTGGTCCGTGGTTAAAATACCGTGGTCACTTAGATAATATTTCGAACAATATGTTAATTGGTGCAGTTAATTTCTTTAACGAAAAAACTGATTCAGTAAAAAATCAATTAACTGGCGAATATGCTTCAGTACCTAAAGTTCAACGCGAATACAAAGCACAAGGAATTGGTAGCTTGGTAGTAGGCGATGAAAACTATGGTGAAGGAAGTAGCCGCGAGCATGCAGCCATGGAACCTCGTCATTTAGGTGTTCGTGCGGTATTGGTAAAATCATTTGCTCGTATCCACGAAACTAACTTGAAAAAACAAGGTATGTTGGGCTTGACATTTGCTAATAAAGAAGATTACAACAAAATTTTAGAAGATGATGTAATTGATATTATTGGTTTAGGAAGTTTTGCTCCTGGTAAACAATTAGAGTTAGTGTTAAACCACAAAGATGGTTCAAGCGAAACAATAGCTGTTAACCATACCTACAACGAGCAACAAATTGAATGGTTTAAAGCAGGTGGTGCTTTAAATATCATCAGAGCAAGTGTAGGGAAATAGTTTTCAATTTGGTCGCTGAGCGAAGTCCGATAGCTATCGGACGAAGCGTCAGTTGATAGACCATGGTAGAGACGTTGCATTCAACGTCTCATAAAATAACAATGTAGAGACGTTCAATTGAACGTCTTAAAAATAAAAGAGACGTTGCATCCAACGTCTCTAAATAATAAAAAAATCAGCAATCAAATATTTGGTTGCTGATTTTTTTTGTTTAATATTTTTATAAAGATGCTAATATTGATTTGATTCTACCTTCATAAAACTCAGCACCTTCTTTTTAACTTTTTTCCCATTTTCATTTTCAACAGTTTTTTCAAATTCGTTCATTGCTATATAAACATTATCGTACCAATTGAAAATTTCAGTTTTTAATCCAGGGAAAACAGTTTCTCCAAATCCAAAAATTTTTTTGCGCTGCTTTTCAGGCCTGTCTTCTTCATTAATCACCACTTCGCGGGTAGTAGTTTTATTTTTTGATGGATTAAAAGTGATGATATCAATTGCAAATCCTTTGTGGTTAGTAATTTCATAATTACCATCTTCAATTTCACAAAAACCGAATTTATCAATTCTAGTTTTACTAAATACATCATCACATTTAAATGATTTATCCCAAAGTAATTCACCTTTATCAGAAATTGCAATCATTAATGCCCCAACATATTGATTTGCATCAAATTCGTAATGATTTGAAACTGCACTTTTTTTCATTAATACATAAAATATTTGAAGACAAAATACTGTTTGTCCTTCTTTTTTTATTATTTTACTAATAGTATATTCAAAATTGCAATTTTTTACATTAAGGTCTCCAATTGTTTTTAGTTTTTTCCATTGAACACCTTTAAAGAAATTTTGCTTGTTATTGCTTATGGAAGCTACAAAAAGTCCATTATTTTCTTTTTTATTAGCGTTTACCTCTCCTAAAATTAACTTTTCATTTTCATTAATTGCTTTGATGTTTGTAGGTCTAATCCATGTTTTGGGTATCGTATTTTTAATATATACATCTTTTGATATTTTATTGTCTTTAATAGCTCTTAGTGAAATTTTATTTTCTGAACCATTATAATAATCAGCGAAAAAATTTAATTCGTTAAGTTCTTTGTTGCTTTGTATAGCTCTAAAGGAAAAGAATTTTGGTTTCAAATAATTTAATGAATGTTCCTGTAAAAAAGTTGAATTTTCGCCACTCATATCAATATTATGAATAACAGGTACTCTTTTTAATGGATAAAATATCATGGGTGTAAACAATAATGGTGCGGTTAACCAAAACACTGTTTTATGAACTTTTTGGTTGGGTATGTTTTCTCCAAAAACAGAAACCATTCCATTATTTACTCCCAACTGTCCAGAATAATTTAGCTTCCCTTCGTAGGTGGTAATTTTGTTATTTATGAAATTATATTTTAAAACACTATAATTATACCTATCTGAAAATAAATAATAGAGAGCTTCATCATCTACGGCTTTTTCATAAAAATTTAAAAACTTTGAAATGGCTATTTTATTGGTAAATTCTTCCTTTAAATCTATATCATATTTTTTAAATTCTATGGTTTTTTTTCCAGCTTCATTTTTATCTTTACTATCATTATAAAAAGCTAAAACCAGTCCATAATATTCTAAAAACGATTTATCAAACACCGAATTGGTTAGTTCAATTTCTTTTTCTAAAACAATTTCTTTGGGTAACTTTTTCGATTGGGCAAATGATTGTAATAATGCTAATGTTAAAACAGTTAAAATGGTTATTTTTTTCATATTCGAATGCAAATAAAAATTAAAACTATTAAAATAAAAAAATAAAATCGAATTTGAATATTTATTTTATGGTGCTTAAAATTGAGCAGAAGGGACGAATATTAAATTAAATGACAAAACTATCGAACCAATTTATACTAAACACTTTGACTCATAAGGTTTAAAATATTAAATTAATTAGTAAATAGTATTAGAAAAAGTTACAATGGTTTATAAAACCAATAAGGTTTATATGCAGATGTTAGTATGAACTACAAATTTTTAAAAAATGTAATACTACTTAAAAATACCTTTTGCAGCCAAATATGGAATAATAAGCCATAACAGGCCTTTGGCTAAAAAAAACATAAAGCCCCAAAAGCCTAATTTTTTTACATAACCAAGCCATTTCCATCTTTTACCATGAGGTACAGGACACTCAATTGATTTCGTTTTAGATTTTGATGCTAATTCCACTATGCAATTTTAGTACTTGATTTTTGTAATTCTAAGTTGATTTTTGTTTGAAACTTAAAATCATATTACTTAATAAGTAATTGATTGTCAGCAAATAGTATTTATTATGATTTTACCTCTTTCTGTTTCTCCATTCAGCAAAACAATTTTTAATAGCTAAAATTATATCGTACTCGTTCGAATTAAGTACAAAATAATTTGGAATTTCGCAGTATTTCATCAATTCCCTTGCCTGCAATTCGTTTAGTTGAGTTGTTCTCATTACCAATCCAATATTGTATTTTTCGCTTACTTGGTTTTGTTCTTGGTAAATTTCCATCAATCGCATTAAGCGTTCGTATTCTTGAATTTTTTTATTGCCACCGGCTAAAATACTGCTTAACATGCCTCCTTGAGAAGCATTATAAATGGAGTAGGTAGTACTAAAATCATTTAGTAAAGGATCTGTTTTTAGGCGTTTTGCCGCTGCTCTTGCAAGGCTATCTTGTCTGCGCTTTTGGCCTAATACAGTTACCTCTTTTAGTTTTATATAATTGCGTTTAAGTTTTACTACAATTGGCACTTCGCCTTGATTGATGTAATCTTTACAAATAAGTGAATATGTTTTGTAACCAATTACCGAAAATTCAATGGTGTCGGTAGGTAATACATAAAGCCCAAAAGCCCCATATCTATTAGTAATGTAGTGTATTTGTGTTGAAACATTTTTAATATTAGCCAACGGAATAGGCGCTGCGGTGTCTGTTCCAACCACAAATCCTTTTATATAAAATTTACTTTGTTGTGCTTGTAAATTAATAGCTCCAACAAGACAAATAAAAATGACTAAATATTGCTTTACGTTTAACAAAAAAATATTTTTAGAAAGGTATTATAACGTTTGGTTTTAAAATTAGTTACCAAATAAATTTCCCAAGCCCGGCATCATTCCTCCCATCATTGCTCTCATTTCGGCTGAAGCTATATTTTCCGCTTGTTCTAAGGCTCTTTCAATGGCAAGAACCAATAAGTCTTCCACTTGCTCTTTATTTTCGGGTTTTAACAATTCAGCATCTATATTTATTGAAGTTATTTTTTTATTGGCATTAGCTAAAACTTTTACACCTTGTGCATTTCCTTCCACTGTAATGGCTTCTAATTTTTGCTTCATTTCTTCGGCTTTTTGCTTTGCTTCGTTTAGTTTTCCAAACATATTTATTCAATTAAGGTTTATGGGCAAATATATACATTCAATATTTTAATTGAGTAATATTTTGATAATATTTAAGTTCTTAATGGGTAATAAATTTTTAGTTATTATGATTAACGGCTTGGTGTTTTTTTAGTTTAATTACCACATATTTACTGGTTGGTGTATTGCTTCTATCGGCTACCGAATTAATTGGAACCAACACGTTTGTTTCAGGGAAATAAGTTGCCGTGCATTGCTCAGGAATATTGTATTTTATTATCATAAAATTATGTGCAACACGTTCTACATTATCGTGATAATTATAAATATCTACTGCTTCGCCATGTTCAAATCCTAACTTTTTGATGTCGTTTTCATTCATTAAAATGACCCTGCGTTCGTTATAAATTCCTCTATAGCGGTCGTCCAAACCATAAATGGTGGTATTAAATTGATCATGAGTTCTAATGGTCATCATCATTAATTCATCGCCAGCTAATTGGTTTGATGTTAGTTTCCCAACATTGAAGTTAGCCTTTTGGTTTAAGGTGTTAAATTTACCTTCTCTTGCGGCATTTGGTAAGTAAAATCCTCCTAGCTCTCTAACCCGTTTATTGTAATTAGAAAAACCGTTAATGGTTTGTTCTATAGCATCTCTTACATGGTCGTAATTGTTTTCGTATTTACTCCAATCTATTTTAGTTTTAGAAGTTAAAGTAGCCTTTGCCATATGGCAAACAATTAAGCTTTCGCTTAATAAATTTTGACTAACAGGCTTTAAATTTCCTTTACTCATTTGTACCACACCCATTGAATTTTCGCAACTAATAAATTGCTCCTCTCCATTGGCATTTATGTCTTTATCGCTTCGTCCATAGGTTGGTAAAATAAGCGCTTCTTCGCCCGTAATTAAATGACTTCTATTCAATTTTGTACTTATATGAACTGTAAGTTTACAGTTTTGTAAAGCTTGTGCTGTAAATTTTGTATCAGGCGTTGCCGATAAAAAATTACCTCCCATAGCAATAAATACTTTACCTTTTTCTTCATGCATTTTTTTAATAGCATCAACTACATCAAGTCCATGTTCATAAGTCGCATTGATTTTAAAAACGTTATTTAGTTTATCAATAAATGCTTTGGTTGGTTTTTCGTAAATACCCATGGTTCTGTCGCCTTGTACATTACTATGTCCGCGCACAGGGCAAGTTCCAGCACCTGGTTTGCCAATACTGCCTTTTAGTAATAATAAATTTACAACTTCTTTTATGGTATCAACGGCATTTTTATGTTGAGTTAAACCCATTGCCCAACAAGCAATTATTTTCTTTTTGTGTTTAATGGCGTCAAAAGTTTCATGGATTTGGGTTAATGAAATACCACAAGCTTTACTTAAATCGAGTAAAGAGTAATTATCCATATCGGCCTTTAATTGTTCAAAGCCGGTTGTATTATTTTTAATAAAATCACTGTCAAATACGGTTCCTGGATTTTTAACTTCTTCCTCAAAAAGTAATATTTCAATGGCTTTTACCAGGGCTAAATCACTATTTATTTTAACTTGTAAAAATATATCGGTTAGCTGCGATTTGATACCTAAAACCCCGTTTACTTTTTGAGGATTATTAAAGCCAACCAAGCCTGTTTCTTTTAAAGGATTTACCGAAATAATGGTACAACCATTTTGTTTTGCTTTTTGCAAAGCGCTGAGCATCCTAGGATGGTTAGTACCAGGATTTTGACCTAAAATAATTATGACTTCAGCTTCATAAAAATCTTCTAAAGTAACAGAGCCTTTTCCAATTCCTACACTTTCTGAAAGTGCCAAACCACTGCTTTCATGGCACATATTACTGCAATCGGGAAGGTTATTTGTTCCAAATTCTCTCACAAAAAGTTGGTATAAAAATGCTGCTTCATTACTGGTTCGCCCTGATGTATAAAAAATAGCATCATTTGGCGTTGGTAACTCGTTTAAATTTTTAGCTATCAATTTAAATGCATTTTCCCAACTTATTGGCTCATAGTGAGTAGCTCCTTTTGGCAAATACATAGGTTCTGCTACACGACCTTTTTTACCAATTCTAAAATCATCTAATTGCGAAAGATCAGCAACAGAATTTTTTGCAAAAAAATCAGCCCACAAAGCTTTGGTTGTTGCCTCTTCAGCAATTGCTTTTGCACCATTTTCGCAATATTCAGCTATGGGTGAACGTTCATCATCTGGGTCAGGCCAAGCACAACCTGGGCAATCAAAACCATCTTTTTGATTCAATTGAGCCAAAGCTTTAAAACCACGAATGGGTCCCATTTCGCTGAACACATGTTTAACCGAGGAAATAACAGCAGGAATACCTGCAGCTTTTTCTTTTGGCTCAGTAAGTTTTATAGCTAAAAACTCTTCTGGATTTTCTGGATTTGGCTTTTGTGGCATTTGGTGAATTATAGATTTGGAGATTGTTAGATTGATGAATTGTTGAATTGATGTTTTGTTGAATTGCTATATTGTTAGATTGTTGAAAAGAATGCGTGATTGATTTATTGATTTGGAGATTGTTGGATTGATGAATTGTTATCCCGATAAATCGGGAGTTGAATTGATATATTGTTAAATTGTAGATTGTTAAATTGCTAGATTGTTATATTCAAGAATTTCTTATTTCTCATTCCTCAACCCTCATTTCCCATCTCCCAACTCCCATTTCCCATTTCTCATCTCACAACAAACAACTCAAATTAACACACTGCATTTGGATTTGGGAACATATCGCTTTGGTCTTCAAAAGTATTATCTAAACAAACAAAATCTTTTTCCACCAATAAAAATAATTTTTTATTATCACCAATGTTAAATTCATTTTCAAAACCAACTAAATCAGTTGTGGTCCAGTTTTGAACAATTTGTTCAGGAACTAAAAGGGTAATTTTATTGCCAACCATTTGTGCTGAAAGTTCGCTAACGTTTGGTGAAGCAGCCAATGCATAAAAAAGTTTATTGTCAATAAATTCAGTAGCTTCTTCAATATATTTATTGTCAGCAAAATTTTTTACTTCGGTTTGTGTTAAACGAATGCGAATAGAATTGCCTTTGATGCGTATTTTCATTTTTTGAATTATTTAATGTTTCGAAATAAAGCAAAAAAATATAAATATTTACTAATTTCCTTTTCCATGTTATTTTATTAATTTTATGTAATATTAAGTAAGTCAAATTATTAAGTATTAATTTTATTGCCTTGGTTTTTCAATAAATAATTTAAATTCGCCCTCCTAAAAAAGAATGTACAACCTATTTTTATCTATTTTTTAAAATGACTGAATTAAACGAAGTGAATCCTTCTGAAGCTGCATTAAATGCAGAAGCTACTGAATTAACCAATGTAGAAAATACTACAACAGAAAATGTAGTTATTGAAAATCCTATCGCTGAGGTTACAGCAAGTGTTGAACCAAATATGGTTGAAGAAAATACAATACCTGAAAATGCTGTAGTTGAAAGCACTATTGTAGAACCTGAAGTAAGTGTTGAACCAACTATTGTTCATGAGATTACTTTACCTGAAAATGTTGTAGTTGAAAGCACAATTGTAAAACCTGAAGTAAGTGATGAACCAACTGTTGTGGCTGAAACTCATACTGAAAAACAGGAAGAAACTATTGCCAGTTTGGTAACCGATTCAATTGAAATAGCGCTTGATGAGCATGAAATTGATGCTGATTTAGCTGCAATTGAACACCATGAAATGGCTGAGCAATTAGATTACGCAAACAAAACTAAAGATGAGTTATTGGCAATAGCTTTGCAAGGCATGAGCGATAAACCTCATAGCGAAGCTTTGCAAATTTTTAAAGATATAAAACCACACTTTGATGCTGCTTTAAATGAAGAACAAAATGCTGCCATGCAAAAGTTTATTGAAGAAGGTGGTGAAAAAGACGATTTTGAATATAAAGCCGGTGTGAATGCCCGCGATACTTTTAATAAAGCTATAAAGGATTTACGTGATAAAATTTCTGCTGCCAAAGCTATTGCAGAAGCTGAACGCGTTAAAAATTTACGTGCTAAAGAAAATATTTTAGACCAAATTAAGGCCTTAAATAGCAGTGAAGAAACCAAAGAAAGTTTGACTAAATTAAAAGAGTTACAAACTGAATGGAAAAAAATTAAGAATGTTCCAAAAGAACACGTAGAACGCCTTTGGGAAAGCTATAGAGTGCTTAACGAAATTTTTTATGATAAGTTAAGTATTGATAACGAAATAGCCCAATTAGACAGAGAACGTAACTTAGATGCTAAAATTGATTTATGCAAAAAAGTAAGCGAATTAGCTGAAGAGAAAAGCATTAAATCTGCTTTGATTGCTGTAAAAAAATACCAAGAAGATTGGAGAAATATTGGCCCAGTTCCTAAAGAAGCTAACGAAGAAATTTGGACTCGTTTTAAAGCTGAAGTAGATAAAATATATGCCAGTATAAAAGCCGAAACTGAAAAAAATGAAGCTGTTCGTCAGGCTAATTTGGTATTGAAATTGGCTTTGATTGAAAAATCGAAAGAATTAGCTACTTATGCTACTACTCGTATTAAGGATTGGATGGAAAAAACCAAAGAAGCCAATGAATTAATGGAAGAGTGGAAAAAAATTGGTTA
>JBGSBN010000137.1:0-9551 GCA_041730515.1 Methylacidiphilales bacterium
TCTGCTATTTATGCAAGTGGAAATAATAAATTACTTAAAAAAGAATTTGAACGTAAAACAGGTTTTCTGTTTTTATTATTACTTCCTGCATCATTAATTAGCTTTCTGTTTGCCGAACAAATAGTCATTATTTTGGCAGGAGAACAGTATAAAGATGCTGCTATTTTGCTGAAATTATTCTCCATTTATACCGCATTAACACCAATAGATAAGTTAAGTGGTGTAATGCTCGATATTATTAATAAACCCAATTTAAACTTTATAAAAGTAATACTCATGCTTTCTGTTAATGTAATAGGCGATGTTATTTGTCTTTATTATTTTGGTACTTTAGAGTCGGTAGCTATTGTTAGTACTTTTACCTTTTCTACTGGAGTAATTTATGGCATTTATTTACTGCATAAACATATTGATGTAAGTTTTATAAATATATTTAGGTTAGGTTTTCAAGAATTTGTTTTTAAATATCAAACATTAACACAAAAAAATACACAAAAATGAGACCTCAAACTAGTACTTTAAATGGAAATGTAGCCAATTACAGTATAGGCTTAATTTTGCTTGTAGTTGGTACATTGTTGGCCATGTTATTATCTACTGGCGATTCTTTGATTGGCGTTATTGCTATTTCTATTCCTTTTATTTTCGCCTTTATTATTTTTGTTTTTATTAATCCATATTATGGAATATTAGCATACCTTAATTATGGTTTTTTCTCTAATGGTTTGGCAAGGTATATTCCCAATATTCAGCTTGGATTAGGTATAGATTTTATTTTATTTTTAACTACACTTTCTATGCTTATCAATATTAAGTGGGAAAGTCTAGCCAAGTTGAAACAAGGAGTATTTTTTGTTACTTTAATTTGGTTTATTTATACTGTTTTTTTAGTGGTAAATCCTGAATTAGGTAAAGTACAATCATTAATATATGGAATCCGTGGTATATCTCTGTATTCAATCCAGGTAATTCCTTTGGTATTATTATATTTAGATAGTAAAAAAGACTTCAATACCTTTTTAAAAATATTGATCATTTGGTCTATTATCAGTACCATTTGGGGATTTAAACAAATTATTTTAGGAACAGATGCTTTTGAAACCAAATGGTTAGCCGATGGTGGAAATGTAACCCATATTTTAAATGGTCAATTACGTGCATTCTCGTTCTATTCCGATGCAGGTCAATTTGGAGCTACCATGGCATTTGTATCATTTATTACGTTTATTTTAGGTTTTGGTCCTTATAGTAAAAAACGCAGGTACACTTTCTTAGCAATTGCATTTTTCACTTTTTTAGGTTTCTCTATTTCTGGTTCTCGTGGTCCTGTATTTATTATCATTTTTGGTTTCTTATTCTATTTGATTTTGATTAAAAGGTTTACCACTTTAATTTATGGATTAGTAATTGGAATTGTTCTCTTTTCTTTTTTAAAGTTTACTAATATTGGTAGTAGTAATTATCAAATTTTTAGAATTCGTACTGCACTCGATCCAAAGGAAGCTTCCTTGATGGTACGATTAAAAAATCAAGAAGTAATTGGAAATTATTTACAGAATAAACCTTTTGGAGCGGGGGTTGGAAGTACCGATGTTTTTGGAATTCGTTTTTATCCGGGTTCCATATTGGCCAACTTGCCCACCGACAGTTGGTTTGTTTCCATTTGGGCTCAAAGTGGTATTGTAGGACTAATTCTTCACTTATTTACTTTATCCTATGTTTTGGTGGTTGGTTTCGAAAATATTTATAAGCTCAAAAATCCAGATTTAAGATATAAAATGATTGCTTTGTATGGTGGTTTTTTTGGAATTATTATAGCCAGTTTGGCTAACCCAATTTTTGGTCAATCACCTATGGGGCCTATTATGTATGTGTCAATGGTTTATTTATGTATTGCCGATAAATTAGATATTGAGTTTGAGAAAGAGGCCGATAAATTAAAACAATTAACTTAATAATTTTAAAATGGAAAATTTACCACTTGTATCAATTATTACTGTTAATTATAATGGGAACGAAATAACCGATTTGTTCCTTAAATCAATTTTTGAAATTACATACAAAAACATTGAAGTATTTGTTGTTGATAATAATTCAGCTATATCTCCAGATGTTTTAAAGGTAAAATATCCAACCATTAATTTAATTAAAAGTCCAAATAATGTTGGTTTTGCTGCGGGCAATAATTTAGCCATAAGGCAGTCAAAAGGTAAGTATTGTTTTTTATTAAATAACGATACCGAAGTAATGCATAATTTTTTAGAGCCAATTGTTGAACTTATGGAGGGAAATCCCAATATTGGTATTGCTTCGTCTAAATTATTATATTTTAGTAAACCTAATACCATTCAATATGCAGGTCATAATGGTATTAATTTTTACACTGGTAGAGGTTTTGGTGTAGGTTATATGGAAACTGATTTAGGACAATACAATCAATCCTATCAAACTCAATTAGGTCATGGTGCTGCCATGTTAATTAGCAAAAAGGCTATAGAAAAGGTGGGCCTTATGGCAGAGTTGTTTTTTTTATATTATGAAGAGATTGATTTTTGTGAAAGAATAAAACAAGCCGGTTTTCAAATTTGGTACTGCGGTCAATCTGTTGTTTTTCATAAAGAATCAATAACTACAGGTAAATCAAGTCCATTAAAAACCTATTATTTAACAAGAAATAGACTCATTTATACCAAACGAAATACCAAAGGATTTCAACATTATGCATGTATTATTTTCTTTATGTTGGTTGCATTTCCTAAAGGTGCTTCGCAATTAATTTTAAAAAAAGAATTTAAGTTATTAAAGGCATTTTTACGCGGAGTTTTTTGGAATTTTAGTGGTAAAAATATTAACAAAAATGAAGGAGTTATTTATAATGATTTTTAAATAATTGACTATTATTGTATTATGATTAATTGTTTTATGGATTTTTCTGTTTAATTTTAAAAATAATATTATGATAAAACGCCATATTATTTAATATTGTACCCAATTGCCCTATGATAAAAAATATTCTATTTATACTCGAAATTATAGCACTCGTTTATTTGTCGTTTAACATATTTTATGTTACCATCTATTCATTTGGCTCTTTCTTATACAAAAAAACTAAGTTTAACTCAAACGTAAACAAGTACAATAAATTTGCTGTTTTAATTCCTGCCTATAAAAGCGATCAAATTATTTTAAATACTGCTGTCGAATCTATAAAACAAAGTTACCCTAAAGATTATTTTGATATAATAGTTATTGCCGATAGCTTACATGAAGATACTTTAGATTTATTAGCTAATTTAGATATTAAATTAATACCTGTTCAATTTGAAATTAGTACCAAAGCAAAGTCGATAAACACTGCCCTAGCTTTACTTCCCGAAGATTATGATTACTGCTGTATTTTGGATGTTGACAATATCATGGAGTATAATTTTCTAGAGAAAATTAACTTTAGACTTCAAAACGATGAAATGGTATTGCAAGCGCACAGAACAGCTAAAAATGCCAATACCTCTTTTGCAGTTTTAGATGGTATTAGCGAGGAAATTAATAATAATATTTTCAGAAAAGGTCATATTGGTTTGGGTGTTTCTTCGGCCTTAATTGGTAGTGGCTTTGTAATTAAATACAAATATTGCAAGGACATTATGCTTGGAATTGAAAGTCCGGTAGAAGATAAAGAACTTGAAATCATTTTGCTTCGCGATAAGCATAAAATTTTGTACGAAAGTGATGCTTTAGTTTATGATGAAAAGGTTGCTTCTTCTGATGTTTTCGTGAATCAACGCAGGCGTTGGATAGCCTCGCAATTTTTTGATTTTAACAAAGTTTTATTTGATGGAATTATTGAATTAGTCATCAATAAGAATTTTGACTTTTTTGATAAAGCCATGCAAAAAATATTGTTGCCTCGCGTATTATTACTTGGAATTTCCGGTTTAAGTGCCTTAACTATATTTTTTACAATTTTCACATTTAAATATTTATTTTTCGTATTATTTTTCTTTTGTTGTTTATCTTATTTTTTGGGTGTTCCTACCAAATATTATAACGCAAAAACAGTGAAAGCTGCATTTTTAGTACCTAAAGCCATTTTGCTTATGGTATTGGCATTATTGCGAAGTAAAGGTGCAGCAAGTAAAAAGTTTTTGCATACCAAACATGAATTTGTAGATGAAATTGAAAAAAACGTAGAGGAGGGAGAATAATAGTTATGAGGATTGGTATTGAAGCTCAACGTATATTTAGGAAAAAGAAACATGGCATGGACATGGTTGCTTTGGAGTTGATTAAACAATTACAAATTATTGATACTGTAAATGAGTATTTTATTTTTGTAAATAATGTAGAAGATATGGATGTGTTGCCACAAACCAATAATTTTACAGTAGTTCAAGTTAAAGCATCATCCTATCCTGTTTGGGAACAATATTATTTACCAAAAGCTGTAAAAGAATATCAAATTGATGTATTGCATTGTACCAGTAATACTGCTCCTATCAATTTAAATGTTCCTCTTATTCTTACCCTTCACGATATCATTTATCTTGAAAAATGGAATTTTACACAAGGCACTTCTTACCAAATTGTAGGTAATTTATACCGCAGGTGGAATGTGCCAATAGTAGTAAAAAAAGCAAAACACATTTTTACCGTTTCTAATTTTGAACGCGATAGAATTACTTCGTATTTTAAATTCAATCAAAGTCGAGTTTCTACTGCCTACAATGGAGTAGGTAAACATTTTGCACCAATTACTGATAAAGACGAACTGCAAAGAATAAAAAAATTATATAACCTTCCTGATAGTTATATTTTCTTTTTAGGCAATACCGATCCTAAAAAAAATGTGATTGGTGTTTTAAAAGCATTATCTATTTTAAAACAAAATGGTCAACTTAAAAGCAAGTTGTTAATGTTAGATATTAATAGAGACTACCTGTTAAATTTAATGAAACAAATTAACGATGAATCTTTGATGGACGATATTGTTTTTAGTGGATATGTACCTAATAAGGATTTACCCGCTATTTATAGTCAAGCTAGTTTATTTTTATATCCATCGTTACGCGAAAGTTTTGGAATCCCGTTGCTAGAAGCAATGGCTTGTGGTGCTCCGTTAATTACTTCCAATACCTCATCAATGCCCGAAATAGCAACCAACGCTGCATTATTTGTAAATCCATTTAATGCAAACGAAATTGCTGATGCCATTGTTAAATTACAAAACGATGTAAATTTACAAAATCAATTGGTTGAAAATGGATTCAATAGGGTAAAATATTTTACTTGGGAAAATAATGCTAAACAAACTATTGAATTGTATCAATCAGCTATTAAACAAACATTTAATTCATAAAAATTATGTTAGAACTATTATTTTGGATTTGTATTTTTATTGTTTTCTATAGTTATATAGGCTATGGAATTGTAATTTATATAATTGTAAAAATTAAAAATGCAATTACTTCAAAAGTAAAATTTGATGATTCATTCGAACCTGAAGTAACTTTAATAGTTCCATGTTTTAATGAGGCTGAATACATTGAAGAAAAAATTCAAAATAGTTTAGAGTTAGATTATCCTAAAGATAAACTAAAGCTTATTTTTATTAGTGATGGTAGTTCTGACGATACGCCTCAAAGAATAAAAAAGTATGATTCGGTTATAGCTTTGCACGAAGATAAAAGAAGTGGAAAAGCTGCTGCCATGAACCGTGCTATGACATTTGTTACTACTCCAATTGTAGTTTTTTGTGATGCCAATACTACTTTAAATAAAGAAGCGATTAGAGAATTGGTAAAACATTATAAAGATGAAAAAGTAGGAGCAGTTACAGGCGAAAAACGAATTATTTCTACCAATAAAGAAGGTGCAAGCACAGCAGGTGAAGGCATTTATTGGAAATATGAATCGTTACTAAAAAAATTAGATTCTGATTTTTACAGTGTAGTAGGGGCAGCGGGCGAATTAATGAGTTACAGAACTAGCCTCTATAAAGAGTTACCTTCTGATTCATTATTAGATGATTTGATGCAATCCATGCAAATTGCCATTGATGGCTACCGCGTTATTTATGAAAAAAATGCATGGGCTGCAGAAACGGCTAGCGCAAATGTAAAAGAAGAGTTAAAGCGTAAAATAAGGATTAGTGCAGGTGCTTGGCAATCAATGTTACGTTTGGGAAAAGCATTTAATCCATTTCATAATTTCAATTTATTTTTTGCCTTTATTTCTCACCGTGTTTTACGTTGGACATTGGCACCATTTTCATTGTTAATTTTATTGATAGCCAATGTGTTTTTAGCATTAGATGGTAATACACTTTATACTACTATTTTGGTAATGCAAATTGCTTTTTATGCCTTGGCATTATTAGGTTGGTATTTTGAGAATAAACGAATAAAAGTAAAAGTATTATTTGTACCTTATTATTTCTTTATCATGAATTTGTGTGTGTATCTTGGCTTATTCAGGTTTTTAAAAGGCAAACAATCGGTATCGTGGGAAAGAGCAAAACGCGCCTAAGCTTATTATATTTAAAGCCTCAACACAGAATCTGTTGAGGCTTTTTTATTTTTTTTACCTTTTATCACTTCCAATAAAAATCTGTATGAAATGAATGCAATTATAACTTTCATTTGCACCTTCAAAAATGAAACTAAAACCAAAACTTAAAAAACGGATGATTATATTTATTGCAATTTTATTGGGTTTGTCTACTAGTGGATATATTTTTTTAGAACAAAAACAATTTGGTCAATTACCAACGGGAAATAGATTGGAACGTGTTAAAAAATCGCCAAATTTTAGAGACGGAGCTTTCCAAAACCAACACTTTACTCCTGATTTAGCCGAAGGTACAAGCTATTTTGATATTTTAAAAGCGTATTTGAATAAAACGAAACTGAGTGAACCAAAACAAAATATACCATCAATAAAAACTAATTTATTGGCGCTTGATTCTTCTAAAACGCAAATCATTTGGTTTGGTCATTCTTCCTATTTTATAAAAACCAATGGTCTTAATATTTTGATTGACCCTGTTTTTAGTGGTAATGCTTCACCTGTAAGTTTTTTTGCTAAAAATTACGATGGAGCAAATGAATACAATGTGGATGATTTTCCTGAATTAGATATGGTTATTATTACACACGATCATTACGACCATTTAGATTATAAAACAATTGATAAATTGAAACATAAAACCAAACATTTTTATACCTCGTTAGGAGTTGGTGCTCATTTAAATTCTTGGGGAATTACCGATGATAAAATATCGGAATTTGACTGGTGGGATTCGTTAAAAATAAGTGATGATATTCAATTAATAGCTACTCCTGCAAGGCATTTTTCAGGTCGAAAATTTAAACGTAACCAAACACTTTGGGCATCGTATATTTTAAAAACACCAACCGAAAATATATTTTTAGGTGGCGATAGTGGTTTTGATACACACTTTAAAGAAATTGGAAACAAATATGGCCCATTTGATATGGCTTTATTGGAATGTGGGCAATACAATAAAATGTGGGGTTATATACACATGATGCCAGAGCAGGTGGTTCAGGCTGCAATTGATTTAAATACCAAAGTATTGATGCCTGTTCATTGGAGTAAATTTACCCTTGCTCTGCATCCTTGGAACGAACCTATTAAACAAGTAACCACCATTGCTAAGCAAAATAATATAAAAACTACCACACCGTTAATTGGTCAGCCAGTAATTATAAACCAAAACTATCCTGATAGTATTTGGTGGGATTTTGAATAACTTTTTTAGTAATTTTTTTAAAGAATTATTTTACCACATAGAAGATAGAAGCATAGTTTATTAGCTATGTTTCTATGTTCTATGTGGTTTTATTTTTTACTTAGAATAGATAAGATTGAAAATATTGCTGTTAGTTTCTAGCAAAATTTTTGATTTTTTAAGCTAGAGACCAGCGGCTAGATGCCAGAAGTTAAAGGCATTATTAACCATCAACTAAATCACGCAAGGCGTGAAACAACTAAAGATTTCCAGTTCTTCCACCATCTACAGGAACATTAATTCCAGTAATGTACGATGCATATTCCGAAGCTAAAAAGGTAGCTGCATAAGCTATTTCGTTTGGTTCACCAAAACGGCCCATAGGTATTTCACTCAACATTTCTTGACTAACTTCGTCAGTACTGTGTTGTTGTTTTTGGGCTTTATTGTCAATAATTTGTTTCAACCTATCGGTGGCTGTAGCGCCAGGTAAAATATTATTTACTGTAATTTTAAAAGGAGCTAATTCGTTAGCCAGTGTTTTGCTGTAATTAGCCATTGCACCGCGAATGGTATTGCTAACTCCTAAACCTTTTAAAGGAATTTTTACGCTGGTAGAAATAATATTGATAATGCGTCCGTAGCCTGCTTGTTTCATGCCAGGGAAAACGCTTTGTACCAAATGATGGCTGCTTAACACATGCGCATTAAATGCATTTAAAAAATCTTCTTCTTTGGCATCAATGGCTAAACCTGCCGCAGGGCCACCGCTGTTATTTACCAAAATATGGTAAATATGGTGTTTTTGTGCTTGTACTTCTATGGATTCTTTTACTTGTTTTGGTTGACTAAAATCGGCAACTAAAAAATCATGTTTTTGTCCTAAACTAGTATCTAAATCGCGCACAATACTTTGTAATAAATTACCGTTTCGGGCCATTAAAGTAACGTTTGCTCCACATTTTGCTAATTGTATAGCAATGGCATAACCAATACCTTTGGTACTACCGCAAACCAATGCATTTTTATTTGTTAAATCTATATTCATTTTTTTATTTTTTTCTGAGCTTTTGGCAGCGGGCTTCTGGCTTGTGGCCTCTAGCTTCTAGCAATTTTATTTTGCTTTTTGCTTATTTTTTCCGTTGGCTAAAGCCGAACGGCAATTGATTCTAGTCTCCAGCAGATAAGTTTATCTAACTCAATTCACAACTCACTCATCTCAACTCCCATCTCCCATCTCCCATCTCTCATCTCTCTTCTCCCAATTCCCATCGTCTATCAACTATTGTCTATCGTCCATTAACTATCCGCTCGCCTCATATTCCTTTCCACATCCCGTTCTTTAATGGTTTCGCGTTTATCGAATGCTTTTTTACCTTGTGCTAAAGCAATTTCTATTTTTATAAAACCATTTTCGGCTTCAAACAATTTAAGTGGTACAATAGAAAAACCTTTTTCTTCACCACGTTTTTGCAGTTTTTTTAATTCTACTTTTTTCAAAAGGAGTTTACGCACCGCTAGTGGATCGTGGTTATAAATGGTTCCTTGTTTAAAAGTACCAATATTCATATTCCTAACGTAAAGCTCGTTATCTCTAAAATAACAAAAAGCTTCAGTAATAGAGGCATTTCCAGCTTTGATAGATTTTACTTCAGTACCGCCCAATACCATTCCAGCCGTGTATTTGGTTAATAATTGAAACTCAAAACTTGCTTTTTTATTTACAATATTAATGCGCTTATAAGCTTTATCTTTACTCATGATTTGAACGTACAAAGAAAAACTATTTTTTTGTTTTTTG
>JBGSBN010000138.1:0-9471 GCA_041730515.1 Methylacidiphilales bacterium
GTAGAAATGAAAAACATGAGTGACGACATGAGTTTATTTGCTGTTCAAGGTCCTAATGCTATTAAGGCTTTACAAAAATTAACAGAAGTTGATTTAAGTACTATGGAATATTACACTTTTTGCGGTGGTACCATGGCTGGATGTGAAGATGTAATCATATCTAATACTGGTTATACTGGTGCGGGTGGATTCGAAATTTATGTTTGGAATAAAGATGCTCAAAAAATGTGGGATGCTATTTTTGAAGCAGGAAAAGAGTTTGATATTATTCCGGTTGGTTTAGGTGCCCGCGATACTTTGCGTTTAGAAAAAGGTTTCTGTTTATACGGACATGATATCAATGATGAAACTAGCCCAATTGAAGCAGGTTTAGGTTGGATTACCAAATTCACCAAACCGTTTATAATGAGCGAACATCATAAAGCAATTAAAGAAAATGGTGCAACTAAAAAATTGGTTGGTTTCGAATTAATTGACCGCGGTATTCCTCGCCAACATTATATCATTAAAGATGCTGACGGAAACACCATTGGTGAAGTAACCTCGGGAACTCAATCGCCAAGCTTAAACAAAGCCATTGGTATGGGTTATGTTGCTACGTCTCATAGCAAAGTTGATTCAGAAATTTATATTGAAATTCGCGAAAAAATGATTAAAGCTAAAGTGGTAAAAATGCCATTTTTATAATCACTAATTTCTTGGCTATGGTCGTTGAGCGGAGTCGAAACGATAAATGTTTTAAAAACCATTATAGTTAAAAATCTTCAACAAAAAAGCCCGAAATCACATTTGATTTCGGGCTTTTTTATTTATAAGTAATGAGCAATTTGCAATAATCAATGGGCAATAAGCAATCGAGCAATTCAACCCCCGATTTATCGTATGTGCGTCAATTTAAAAAGCATAAAAGGAGAAACTCCGGAGGGGTTTAATATGAATAGCCACCAGTGAAACTGGTGGTTGTATGTATGGATAAATACACCAAAAAACCCGAAACATTTGCGCAAAGCCGAAGGCTTTGCGCAAATGTTTCGGGTTTTTTGTAAAACAGGCTACGTTCATTTTTTCAACGGGTTAAAACCCGTTGTTACAAAATGTTTCGTTCCTATGGAACTTATAAATTTATATATGTTTACAAGTAAAAACCATAAATTAAATGGATATCAGCGTGATTTCGGGCTTTTTTATTAATAGGCAACGAGCAATTTGCAATTTGCAATAGGCAATTGACAATTAGCAATACGCAATCTAACAACTTATCAATTCAACAATTCAACAATATAACAATCTAACAATATAATCACGCCTTGCGTGACAGCAATCTAATATTCCTAACTCACCTTCCTACCTTTAATTTTTTTCACATTCACATTTTCTTTATTGGCAATTTTCCGTTTGATTAAAATTTTGGCTTCGGCTGCTTTTTCGTCTATTTGGTAACTTACGCCACCATAGTTTACAAAAAAGTTTCCTTCTTCATTTTTAAAACCATCAAGCATATAAATTTTCACATCCAAATCGGGCGATTTTATTTTTTTAAAAGTTAAATACAATTCATTATTGCTTTCAAATGCTATGTCTAGGGTAGAATCGGTGCTGCGCAAACAAATGCCTGGGGTAAGTTCTTTTATGTTTAAAATTTGCACATTTTTACCTTTATAATATTCAATTTTTCCTCCCGAAATTCTAGTGCTGTTAGAGGCAATTTCTCTGCGCATATCAACATCTCTATCAATATAAAACTGGAGTTTTTCAGGTTTAATTTGCTTTAGGTCTAGGTTATTTCTAAGCGCTTCGTTAAATACAATTTTAGGAGTACAGGCCGAAAAACTTGCTGCAATAACTAGTAATAAAATAAAGTGTTTGGTTTTCATAAATGTATTTGGTTTAGGTTAAAACCCTTATTTACAATAACCTTGCCACTCCAATATTTTAAATCCAAAAATAAAAAAAGCCGCTAATTTTAGTGATTAGCAGCTTTTTAAAGGTTTTATTTTTTTAAAATTTAGTTTTCAATTACCAATTTTTTTGTAATGCTACCAAACTCGTTGGTTATTTGTATAAAATAAATTCCTGAAGTTAAATGGCTGGTATTTATAACAGTAATGGTTTTGCTGGTATTAACTGTTTCAATGGTTTTCCCACTTAAATCTAAAATGGTAATTACATTATTATTACCTTTATTGGTCTCTATCGAAACATTTTCTTTAGCTGGATTTGGGTAAACTTTTACATCGCTATTAGCCAATACATTATTTAAACCTACACCTTGTGTTTTAATATCATCAAATAAAAAGTCTCTTAACAAACCTTCGGTAGTATCCATATAAGCTGTACTACTTGCTGTAGTTCCAACTCCTGGGCTAAATGGCACATGTGGTGCATCTTTAAAAGTATAAAATACCGATTTCATACCCAATACTTTTGCCATTGAATCTACTACAAAACTTCCACTTAAACGGCCAATTTGTAAACCTGAGTAAGAAAAGAAATTAGTTTTATATGGAACTGTTTCATCGTTTGTTCCATGCACACTAAATATAGAAACATTTTTATTATTACTCATCCAATTTACATCGCCTAAAGCACCACATAAACTAATTACACCTTTCACTCTCCAGCTTTGTCCTGCTGTGCCACTTAAACCTTCAATTCCACCACCAATGCTAGTAGTATCAATAGGAGGGTTTGCGGTTCCAACTTCTGCTTCTGTATCTAAAAAAGCTTCATGTAATCCAAGTACACCACCTGCCGAAACTCCACCTAAATATACCTGACCTAAGCTAACTTTATAAGTATTTGCGTTAGCTCTTAAATACCTAACAGCTCCTCTTCCATCTAAAGTCCCGCGCCACAAAGCGTTGGCAAATTGTGGTCCAGCTTGGCTTTGGTCAGATAATATTTCGAATCCATTTACACCTAAACGGTATTGAATTGACACACAAACATATCCTCGTTTTGCAAATTCGGTACATAAATAAGTTACATCAGGAGCATACCTGCTTCCAGCAACAAATGAACCTCCATGAGCTAATACTAATAAAGGTCTGTTGGTTGCGGTATCGCCCACCGGTTGATAAATATTCATTTTCAACTCTTGTGTTGAGCCAGCATAGTTTTTTGCTGAACCATAAGTAACACTATCTATAGATACATTAGTAAAAATTTTGTCTTTGTACCTTTGAGCACTTAAATTAGTAAATACTGCCAAAGCAGCAATAATGGTAAATATTTTTTTCATTTTTTTTTGATTAATTGAAGGCAAGTTTAAATAAAAAAATCTGTTTTTGCTGCAAATTCAATTATTATTTTATACCAACTTAAGCTTTTCTAATATTCATCAACTCATTTAGGTTTTATAAATTTTGCTTGCCTTAATTGGTATATTTGCCCCATGAATATTTTATTGATTGGTTCTGGCGGACGTGAACACGCGTTTGCTTATAAATTAGCCCAAAGTAAGTTATGTAAACAATTATTTATGATGCCTGGCAATGCCGGAACTACCCAATTTGGTCAAAATGTAAAAATAAATCCCAATGATTTTGCTACCGTGGGACAATTTAGCCTTGAAAATAAAATTGATTTGGTAATTGTTGGTCCTGAGGAACCTTTGGTTTTGGGCTTGCGCAATTATTTTGAAGAAAACGAAAATTTAAAAAATACTTTATTTGTTGGGCCCGATAAAATGGGTGCTACCATGGAAGCTAGCAAAGATTGGAGTAAAGCTTTTATGTATAAAAACAATATTCCAACTGCGGCCTATAAAACTTTTACAAGCCAAAATTTAGAAGAGGGAATTGAGTATTTAAAAACGCAAAAAATGCCAATTGTGCTTAAAGCAGATGGATTAGCTGCCGGAAAAGGAGTATTGATTTGCCAAACTTTAGAAGAAGCTACCAGCGAATTGCAACAAATGATAAACGATAAAAAGTTTGGTGCTGCTAGCGCAAAAGTAGTTATTGAGGAGTTTTTAAGCGGTATTGAACTTTCGGTTTTTGTATTGAGCGATGGCAATTCGTATAAAATATTGCCAACTGCAAAAGATTATAAACGCATTGGCGAAGGTGAAATGGGCTTGAACACTGGTGGAATGGGAGCTATTTCGCCTGTTCCTTTTGCCAACGATGTTTTTATGCAAAAAGTAATTGATAACATTATTGAACCAACGGTTCAAGGTTTAAAAAACGAAAACATAAAATACGTTGGTTTTATTTTTGTTGGTTTAATAAAAGTAGGCGAGGAGCCAATGGTTATTGAGTACAATTGCCGCATGGGCGATCCAGAAACGGAAGCAGTTTTACCAAGAATTGAAACCGATTTTGTAGAATTAATGGTGGCTACTGCCAAAGGCCAGTTGCAAAATATTGACTTGAAAATTAGCGATAAAACTACTGCCACCGTAATGATGGTTTCGGCTGGTTATCCTGGCGATTATGAAAAAGGCAAAGTAATGACAGGTTTTGAAAGCGTTGCTGATTCATTGTTATTTCATGCAGGAACTTCGTTAAATTCAAATAATGAAATAGTTACTAATGGAGGAAGGGTTTTGGCTATTACTTCGTTTGGTAATTCGGTGAATGAAGCAGTAAGCACTTCATTGGTTAACGCCAATAAAATTAATTACGATGGTAAATTTTTTCGCAGGGATATTGGCTTTGAGTTTTTGTAATCAGTCAATGATTTTAGCTTTAGCATAAAACCAACGCATAAAAATCAGCAAACAACATTAGGTACAAAAACCTTTATTTGTAATACATAAAAACAAAATGACAAAAGAAGATATAATAAAAGCATTATCAACCGTTCAAGAGCCCGATTTACGTAAGGATTTGGTTACTTTAAATATGGTTAAAGATGTGGAAGTAGATGGGTTAAATGTAAGTTTTACCATTGTATTAACCACGCCTGCTTGTCCTTTAAAAGAAAAAATAGAAACTGATTGCAAAGAAGCAATTCATAATTTGGTAAACGATAAAGCCAATATTACTGTTACCATGACAGCTAATGTAAGCTCTAATCGAGCTGAAAAATTAACATTGCCAGGTGTTAAAAATATCATTGCAGTGGCAAGTGGAAAAGGTGGAGTTGGGAAATCAACGGTATCGAGTAATTTGGCCATTGCTTTGGCAGCTACAGGCGCTAAAGTTGGTTTGCTCGATGCTGATATTTACGGCCCAAGCGTACCAATGATGTTTGGCGAAATGGATAGTCAACCACAAATGCGAGATATCAATGGCAAACAATACATGATTCCAATTGAAAAGTATGGTATCAAATTGCTTTCAATAGGATTTTTAATAAAACCAGAGCAAGCAGTAGTTTGGCGCGGCCCTATGATTTCATCGGCTTTACGCCAATTTGTAAACGATTGCGATTGGGGCGAATTAGATTATTTAATTTTGGATTTACCTCCTGGAACAGGCGATATTCATTTAACCATGTTGCAAGTGGTGCCTTTAACCGGAATTGTAATGGTTACTACGCCACAAGCTGTAGCCTTGGCTGATGCTTATAAAGCTGCAACCATGTTTAGCATGACACCCGTTAAGGTGCCAATTTTAGGTGTGGTTGAAAATATGGCTTATTTTACTCCAGAAGAATTGCCTGATAATAAGTATTATATATTTGGTAAAGATGGTGGCGCAAGCATGGCTAGCGAGTTAAAAGTAAGTTTGTTGGGTCAAATTCCTATTTACATGAGTGTGCGCGAGGGTGGCGATTCTGGTAAACCTGCTGCTTTAGACCAAACAAGTCCTGTTTATAAAGCATTTGCAAAAGTGGCTCAAAATGTAGCGCAATTGGTATCCATTATTAACTCAACTCCGACCGAAGAAAAAACAGTTGGTGCTAATTAGTGTTATTATAATAGATTTGTAAAAAGCAAAAAATTAAGAATGACAGATTCGTTGAGAGATAAAATAGAAATTGCTTTAAACAGCATGCGTCCGTTTTTACAAGCCGATGGTGGTGATGTAGAATTGGTTGATGTAACTGAGGAAATGGAAGTGCATGTGCGTTTAATTGGCAATTGCAGTAGTTGCGATATTAGCCATATTACCATGAAAGCAGGCATTGAAAATGGAATTAAAAGTGCCCTGCCCGAAATTATTCGTGTGGTAGCTGTTAGTTAATTCACGCCTTGCGTGATTTAGTTGACAGTTTATGGACCATAGACCATAGATAGAATTTTTAAAAAGGTTAGCGCAAGCTGACCTTTTTTGTTTTTAGAACTCCGCTTGAACTGACTAACAAAAATGAAATTTAAACAGTGGCTAATTAAGTTCAATCAAAACGTGCCACAGATTTTACAGAAAATTTAAGTTACACCAAATAATTATAAATTGCGTTTAACTTTTAAAACTTTTTATGATGAAATACTTCCTTCTTCTTTTCTTTTTTATGCTACATTAGATTGGTTTTGGAATCTTTGACAGTAAATCATTTACTTATATTGCCACACATAAGTCAAGACAAGAGCAAATGTCAAGGAATTCTAAAAATTCACCGAAAAACGGTGAAAAATATGTAATTTCATTAGATAGTTTTGAAAAGAATGGATTTATAAAGAAAGGTCAGTTACTTAAAACTTACTCAATTTATGTTCATAGTACAACCCAAAATAACACCAATAAATCCAACTTTTATGTAATGAGATATTCGGTGAAGCAAAAATTAAAAACTGGATTGATTAAAAGTTTTGTAGTGGGAGGACCTTTAATTAATAATAATCAGAGGCAATCATTCAAAACATTAACAAATGGGGATTCTATCATTATACATAATATTTTTGCTGATGGACCAAATGGAATCGAAAAACTATCTGATGAATTAATTTTTGTTGTGAAGGAAATATAAAAAAGCTTCTTAGAAGCGAAACTATTGTAAAATGAAACTAACTAACCTACCAAAAGCTGCGTAGCTGCGAAACAAAACTAAATTAAGCAGTGAATAATACCATTATTCTCCGCATTTTCTACGGATAATAAAAATACTATCAAATTAGTTTAATTAACCTAACTACTAAAAACCAAATAGTTAAGTTGAAATAAATATTGACGTGCGGAGAATAATTACTCTAATCTCCGCATAATTAACACAAAATACTTATTTTCAATAAGTTAATGTCATTAATAATTTTCGGATAATTGTTTCAAAAAAATAAAATAGTTAAGTTTACACTACAACTATTTTAGTTTACCTAAAGGTATTTTCAAATCAATTTGACCTTCGGCATAACCGGTAACCTCATAAGGATTATAAGTAAAATCCAACGTATCGTTTAGTAAACCAAAATTACTGTTTAAACTAAATACATTTTTTTCAAACCAATATCCTTGATCGTTGATTGACTTCGTGCTATCAATTTGTTTCAATGTATAAAACTGTTGCTTTGCCAATTGCTCTAATTTTAAAGTATCTGCCACTAATTCGTTAATAGAAACACGCTTGCCATTGGTAGCATCAAACACATGGTACAAAGTAGCATAATTGCCATGAGCACCGCCTGTGTATTCATAATTTTCGTTTTTGAGTGTTACATATTTATCGTTATGAAATGCAACAGCTAACTTTAAATTATAATTGTAAGTAAGCGGAAAATTAGCTTCGTTAAACTCTGAAAAATCGCGTAAATAATCTTGATAAAAACTATCTGATTCAGCTTTAACCAATTGTTTTAAATCGGTTATTTTACTTTCATGTTCAAAAAATGTTTGAGCTATAAAAGTATTGATTGAATCAATTAATTGTTGGTTTCCATCCTCAAAAATTGGAATACTTGCCTCAAAAGTGCAACTACGAGAGCTATCTCCAGCAATTGGAAATTGCGTATTAGCAATTTTAAAATCACTAAATTTAAGCTCCTTTGGTTTTTGATTACAAGCTGCAACCAAAACTAAAAGCACTATTGATAAAACCGAATTAAGCTTTAGTTTCATTGAAATGTTTTTTGATGGTTTCAAAAGCACCATTATTTACAGGCACCAGTGGTAAACGAACTATATTTTGACAAATTCCCATTAAGCTTAATAATGCTTTTATTCCGCCTGGATTTCCATCTAAATAAATTGATTTCATTACATCGTATAACTCAAAATGCAAAGTACGAGCGGTTACAATATCGTTATTCAAAGCAGAACGAACCATATTAGAAAACTTTTTAGGATAAGCTTGACCAATAACCGAAATTACTCCTGTCATGCCCATCGAAATAAAAGGAACGGTTAAATTATCATCGCCACTAACTACCGAAAAACCTGCAGGTGCTTGATGAATTAAATCCATAAATTGTTCTGAGTTTCCACTTGCTTCTTTTACAGCTATAAATTTACTATTGGCTTTTGCTAAACGCAAAGTAGTTTCGGCTGTCATGTTACTACCAGTTCTTCCTGGAACATTGTATAAAATAATAGGCTTAGCGCTGACCTCAGCCACTTTCATAAAATGTTGGTAAATGCCTTCTTGACTTGGTTTATTATAATAAGGACTAACCGATAGCACAGCATCATAACCACTAAAATCAAACGATTTGATATAGTCAGTTAATTCAGCAGTATCGTTTCCACCCAAACCAGCCACACATTGCAGTCTGCCCTTAACTTGTTGTTGAATAAATTGATAAACCTGCTTCTTTTCGTCTTTACTTAAAGTAACGCTTTCGCCTGTAGTACCTAAAGCTACTACATACTCTACTCCTCCGGTAATTACGTGCTCAATTAAGTTTGACAATGCATCAAAATCAATTGACAAATCGGCTTTAAAAGGGGTTACTAATGCTAATCCTGTGCCTTTCATGGTTTAATCAATTTGTTAAATTTAGTATTATTTATTTGTGAGCTATTAAGTAAATATCCCAAGTTTTGTCCAAATTATCTTTGGTTAAATAAAAATCTTGAGTGGTTATTTTTAAAGTATCGTTATTGGTTTCTTTTAAGTTTTTACGCATAAGGCTGGTTAAAAAATTATAAGGAGCCACTAACCAATTAGCAGGAACTAATTTATGTAAACCCAAAGGATCTAACATTAAAATACGTTTCGCCCATTTGGAATTATCATCGTAATATTTGTTTACGGCTTCATTGCCTTGCAAACCTTGTAATTCAATTTTTGAAAATACACTTGATGCTTCTTTTTGCATTTCGTCAAAAGTGTATTCATGCACATGGAAAGGATTACGCGCAATGCTCATTTTTACATTTGGAGTAGTGCAAATAAAAACACCTCCTGGCTTCAACACACGTTTTACATCTTCCATAAATGCTTTTCGTAGCTCAATATGTTCAATAAATTGAAATGCGGTTACTACATCTACACTTTCGGTTTCCAAAGGAATTGGTGGAACTTTACCCGATTTGAAAGTTATATTGGTTTTAGCTGCATGTTTTTTGCGCGCATCGGCTATGGTAACTTCGCTATAATCAACACCAACGGTGCTAATGGTAAAATCAGCTAAATACTGGGTTCCGTAAC
>JBGSBN010000139.1:0-9451 GCA_041730515.1 Methylacidiphilales bacterium
ATTTAGATGAATATAGTTATAGACTTAACAGATCACAAAGCAAGGAAACCATATTTGACAACCTAATTAATAGAATTGTCAAAGCTAAATACTTGGGATACAGGCAAATTATAATAAGTAGCTAGGTAAGTATCTCTATTATTGTTTACCGAAATTGCCAATAAAAAGGAGGTTACCCTTGAAAGTAAAATAGAGGATGATATAACGCTAAATGCAGATGCTGATCAACTCGATTTAATTGTAAGAAATCTATTATCTAATGCCATTAAATTTACTAACCAAAATGGAATTGTGAGTATAAGCGCGAGCCAAACCCATGAAAGTGTAATTTTTAAAATTAAAGATAATGGTATTGGAATGAACCAAGAAACCATTGAAGGTATTTACAATAATAAAGTTGTAAGCAAACAAGGAACTAGTGGCGAAAAAGGAACTGGACTTGGTATAAACCTTACAAGTGAGTTTATTGAAAGTAATAATGGCAAATTTACCATTAATAGTGAACCTGAAATTGGAACAGAAATTACCATTGAATTTAAAAAAACGATGGTATAAAAAAGCAATAAACTAAATTAATTTAGGAATTTTCTTTAAAATATTGGAGAAATGCCTCAGGAATATTTACTGTTTTATGTTCGTTATAATCAAAACAAACCATGCCTGTTTTGGCTTCAGCTACCAATATTCCACTATTAATTTTAGATAACCTGTAATACAAATCGAAACTACGTTTACCAAAATCGGTGGCAGCAACTTCTATTAATAATTCATCGCCATAAAAACATTCTGCTTTATAAACTATGGCCGAATCGCCCATAATTACTGAACAACCAGCCAAATTCATTTCTGAGTAACCCATACTTGCAAAAAACTGCATTCGTGCTTCATGCAAAAAAGCCAAATACACATCATTGCTTAGATGATTGCCGTAATTTAAATCGGTTACACGTAATTTTACTTGGGTACTAAAATTAAATGTATTTGGTAAATCAAGTTTAATTCTGCTCAAGGTATTATGTTATTTTTCGGCTATAATTTTTGAAACAATACTGTAAAAAAATGCACCATCATTTATTTTAAATGAACAATTGTTACTAATTGAACCATTATCGTTACACTTACAAGCTACAGGTTTGTTATTTTCAACAAAAAATTGGCAATCGCTACAAGCACCATTGCTACATGTTTTCATTACTGTATTGCTAGCTATATTTATGGCATTGTTAACAATAGTAATACTGATAGCAGATTTACTTTTGATAGTATTTTTAGAACCAACAATTACCAAGTACTTTACTTGTCCAAGCTTTTCAATAAATGCGGTATCCAATTTTCTTCCATCGGCAAATGAACGTTGGTAAGCAATTTTAATTGCCCTTTTGCCTTTTTCCGAAAAATCAATTTTGTCCTCATTATTAATTGTTCCAATTATTACTTGTTGTGCAAAGGAAATTTTACAATTCAATAAAAACAAAATTATACACAAAAATCTCATAATTAAACAATTAGATGGGCTATAAAATAAGCACTTGCAGCAGCAGCAGCACCAATTCCTAATACTTTAAAAGCACCTTTTATTGGTGGTTGTCCTATTATTTTTGTTTTAAAATAACCAAACACAAATAAACTAATAGCGGTAATTAAACAACTATAAAACAAGGCCATTTGGGTACTTAAACCAAATACTGGAAAGTATGCCGAAAGTGGAATAATTCCACCTACAATATATGCCAAACCAATAGCTGCTGCACTATTTCTGGCTGCATTGATGTTTGGTTTCTCTAATCCTAATTCAAATTTCATCATAAAATCAACCCAACGATCTTTGTCTTTCGAAATATCATCTACAATTAAATTTTGATGCTCCATGCTTAAACCATAATCTGCAAACACTTCGGCTACTTCTTGCCTTTCACGCTCAGGATAATGATCTACTTCGTAATATTCACGAGCAAGTTCACTGTTGTAATGGTCTATTTCGGTTTTACCTGCCAAATATCCACCTAAACCCATGGCAATACTTCCAGCCACAATTTCGGCAATACCAGCGGTAACAATTACTGAATTACTAACAATGGCAGCGCCACTCAATCCAGCCGCTAAAGCAAACGGAACTGTAAGTCCATCGCTCATTCCAATTACTATATCTTTAACTAATTGGCTGCCTTCAAAGTGCTTTTCTTCATGCATAAGTTTGTGGTATTAGAACAACTTAGGTTGATCGGGTTTTACTATAATTTTCTTTTTTACTTTTGGTGTTTCGGGCTTATCGGTTTCTTCATCATCTTCCAATAATTTTTTCACCAATTCTTGTTCCTCTTTAATAAATTCATCGTTAAAAAGCTCAGGTTGATTATTTACATCTTCGTTTAAATCATCCGCTTTACTTTCTTCCTCTGGCTCATCTTCTGACGGAATTAAATCAATACTTAAAATTTCGGGTCCACCTAATTTATTGCCAATGGCTTTCCATCCTTTTACATCAATAAAGTCCACTAGGTTAATCGTTTCTTCGGTGGCGTCTTTTTTAGTTTTTCCAGTTAAAACGGTAATGGCCGGAGTTTTTAAATCAGTAGCAACCAAACAAGTATTTTTCTCCCCTTCACTTATAAATAAGAACTTTGAGTTGATGGTTTTTGTTTCAATTAAAAATCTTTTTACATAATACGTTTTTTGTTTAGCCTCATAATAAACAACACTTAGCGGTTTATCGTATCTAAATTTATTAATAAGCAAAACATTCGGTGCATCGTAATGATTGGTAAGTTCAAAGTTGGTTAATTCATAATTTCCATCCTTATACATTACTAAAATCAAATCATCGTTGCTAAAAGAACCGATAAATTTACCTCTTGAATCGCTATTTAAACGGCCAATTACATCATCGTAATAAATATTTCGTCCACCAATTGTGCTGATGCCTTTGGTTTTTTGTTTAATTGATTTTACTAAGTACTTTGATAAAATATTTCCTTGCACTCCCCTACCTTTAATTGACAAATCAGCAAAATCGTAATCAAATGCTAATTTTCTTGCATGACTTAATGGACTTAAAGTTACAGCCACAATTTCAGCTTCGCTGTTGGCATTTGCAGTGAAGTATAATATTTTTGAATTAGGTGTTCCAAGTGTTAAATCGTACTCTTTATCGCGCGTTATACCTGTTACATTAAAGCGTTTAGCATAACTAATTTTAGTTTTTCCATCAATGTAAATCATGTTATAGGTCATGCGTTCATCATTCTTTTTAAACACATAGGCATACAAAATATCTTTACCAAAGAAGGTTTTATCGGTAACCTTGCTTACTTGCATTTTACCATCTTTTCTAAACACAATTACATCATCCAAATCAGAACAATCACAAATGTATTCATCCTTTTTCAAACCGGTTCCAACAAATCCTTCGGCTCTGTTTATATATAATTTTTGGTTTGCAATTGCAACCGTTTTTGAATCAATGGTATCAAATGTTTTTATTTCTGATTTACGCTCACGACCTTTTGAATATTTTTTCAATAAACCTTCAAAATACTTAACAGCAAAAGCCTTAAGGTTAGCTATATCGTTTTTAACTTGCTCCAATTCAGCCTGAATTCTAGCAATATAATCATCTGCTTTAAAACCATCGTATTTTGAAATACGCTTGATTTTTATTTCAGTTAACTTTAAAATATCATCCTCATTCAAATCGCGAATAAATAACTTTTTAAATTTATTCATACCACGCCAAATGGTATCAATCACATCTTCAAAAGTTTCGCACTCTTCAATATCGCGGTAAATTCTATTTTCTATAAAAATTTTCTCTAACGATGCATAATGCCAATTTTCTTCTAATTCACCTTTTCTTATTTCAAGCTCACGTCTTAAAAGTTCTAAAGTTTTTTCAGTACTTATTTTAAGCAACTCATTTACTGGCATAAAATGAGGCCTGTCTTCAATAATTACACAAGTATTTGGCGATATTGAAATTTCACAATCAGTAAAGGCATAAAGCGCATCAATTGTAATATCGGGAGATACACCCGGGGCTAATTGAATTTCAATTTCTACATCCTTTGCAGTATTATCAATTACCTTCTTTATTTTTATTTTATTGTTATCATTGGCTTTTATAATACTATCAATTAAACTGGTAGTAGTAATTCCATAAGGAATATCTTTTATTATAAGCGTTTTTTTATCTAATTCTTCAATTTTGGCCCTACAACGAATTTTACCACCTTTCATTCCTTGATTGTAATTACTTACATCTACAGAACCTCCGGTAGGAAAATCAGGAACTAAGTCAAACTTTCTTCCTTTTAAATAATCAATGGATGCTTCAATTAATTCAATAAAATTATGTGGTAAAATTTTGGTAGCCAAACCAACAGCAATTCCCTCCACTCCTTGTGCCAAAAGCAAAGGAAATTTCATAGGTAAATTGATGGGTTCTTTTTTACGACCATCATAGCTATTTTGCCAAAAAGTAGTTTGTCCATTAAAGGCTACTTCCAATGCAAATTTTGATAAACGTGCTTCAATATAACGAGGCGCAGCTGCGGAGTCGCCCGTTCTAATATCGCCCCAATTACCTTGACATTCCATTAATAAATCTTTTTGACCAATATTTACCAATGCATCGCCAATTGCAGCATCACCATGAGGGTGATATTGCATGGTTTGTCCAATAATGTTAGCCACTTTATTAAAACGGCCATCATCCATTTCCTTCATGCTATGCAATATTCTGCGTTGAACAGGTTTCAAACCATCTTCAATTGCAGGAACCGCACGCTCTAAAATTACATAACTAGCGTAATCTAAAAACCAATCTTGATACAAACCATTTACCGCAGTAACATGATATTCAGTACCATTGTTATTTTCATTATTCGCATTTATGTCGTTATTCAACTCATCCATCAAAAAATCTTTCTAGTATTTATAAGCAAACAAATTTATTCAAAATATACATTCTACTATCCACAATTTTAGAATTATTATGCATAACTTGTGTGGGTTATTTTAAAAACTATTTTAGCCAAGCAAAAAAAAAGCTTAGTTTTCACTAAGCTTTATTGGTATAAATTTTTAATCGTTGGCCTTTTTTCACTTTCGATGATTTTAGCCTATTCCACTTTTTTATTTGTTTTACAGTTACATCGTATTGATTGGCTATGCTTGCTAATAAATCACCTTTTTTAACTTTATAAAAAACCGTTTCAGGAACTTCCTTTACTTTTTGCTTAGAATTAGCTAAAGCCACTAACTGCTCATCTGCTAAATTTAAATTTTCTAAATTATTAATAGAAGAAAACTTAATGATTTTATTATAAGGTAATGTTAAAGTGATTTTACTTCCAGTAAATGGAATATAACCTCTTTTTAGTGAGGGATTTAATGTTTTTAGTTCTGCCAAAGGAATATCAAGTGCCATCGAAAGTTGATCAAGTGAATACCTGTTATCAACTTGAATGGTATCGGTATGGAAATTAAGTTCTAATTCGGCAGGATAAATATTGTGTTCCGAAGCATAGTTCATAGCATAAGCAGCAGCTATAAATGCGGGTACATAACCTCTAGTTTCGCGAGGAAGGTAAGGCATAATGGCCCAGAAATTTCTTTTACCACCGCTTTTTCTAATGGCTTTATTTACATTTCCTACCCCACAGTTATAACTTGCTATTACTAATAACCAATCGCCATAAACTCTATATGAATTTTTAAAATACTTTACAGATGCTTCTGTTGATTTTATAAAATCTCTTCTTTCATCTAAATTATTGGTAGTTTTTAAACCATACATATGACCGGTAGGTGCCATAAATTGCCACATACCTGCAGCTCCAACTGGGCTGGTAGCGGCATGGTTTAAAGCAGATTCAATAACCGCCAAGTATTTCATTTCCAAAGGAATACCTTCTCTGTCAAATATCTCTTCAATGGTTGGAAAGTATAACTTAGATAAAGTTAAAACCTTAGCCAATAACTTACGTTTTCTTACCGTATATAAGTCAATATAAGGCCTAACTTGTTCGTTGTAATCTAATGGTATTTCCGATTCTAATAAACTCAAACGAGTTTTAATGTCTTCGTTAGAATAAACAGGAACTTCATTTACTTCAAAACCATAAATATTCAAATCACCTTGCCAAAAATTTGGAAAAAGTTTATTTCTTAATTTAATGGTATTAGAGTCTATAGAAGCAAGAAAAACACTGTTATCGCTCATAATAGATTGAGCGCTAACAGTGTTTAAAAGTGTAACTCCTGTAATTATATATAATATTTTTTTTATCATTTAGTATTAGGTAGAAAAATCAAATATAATTATTAACGAAAACTTATGGCATTTTATTTTCAACATTCAAAACAAAAACGCCTTTTATACTAGAATTTTAAAACTAGTTATCGCAAATAACGTTTAATTTGCCATTTAAAATTTTAACCTTTGTGGTATCAGTATCAATTGCTAAATCCCCACTCATGGTTCCTATCACACTTCCACCTTTTGTAAAATCAAATTTACTAAAGTTTAAATTAAAAGCTTTATCATCAAGACTGATTAAAGAAGTAGCATATACTCTTCCAATTTCATTGGTGTATTTAATATAACTTACACTTTGACCACTATTTAATACATAGCTTAGGTTATTAGACCAGCCAGCAGTTGGTTGTCTTAAATTAAATTCAATTGATGGTTTTAATGAACTAGTATTATTAGCCACAATAAGCAAAGAAACGCTTCCTGGAGTTTCGTCTCTATAAACTGTTAAGTTTGTAAATTCCTTGTTTGTACCATCAATATTGGCACTTATATAATAAGTAGCAGTTGTGGTACTAGTAGTGCTTGTAGTAGCCGTTGTGCTAGTGGTAGCTGTTGTGGTATTTGCAGGCTTATCTTCTTTTTTCTCTTCACATGCAAAAAATGCTAAAGTTGAAATTGATAATATGGTGATGGCTATTTTTTTCATTTTATTAAAATTGAGGCACAATTATGCTGATTTAAAATTAAAAATACAAATAAAAAGCCCACTAGAAGTGGGCTTTTTACTATATTTAGGAAATTTTTACAAATTATCCTTCTACTTGTTGTTGCATTTTTTGTTTGTAAGCAGCACGAATGCTTTGCATACGATTTTTAATACAAGGCTTTACAAAAGCTTGGCGAGCGCGCAATTCTTTTACAACGCCTGTTTTTTCGAATTTCTTTTTAAACTTTTTTAAAGATTTATCTAAAGATTCGTTTTCTTTTACATTAATATATATCATATCCCTTTACACCTCCCTTCATTGGGTGCGCAAATGTAAGATTATCAATTCAAATAACAAGCTATTTTTTTACAATAATAAAAACGTCTTCATCATCTCTTTTCATTAAGTATTTTTCTCTAGCATATTTTTCCAAATTTTTAGGATTCGAAAATAAATTATCGTGGTCGTATTGTAGTTTAGTAATTTCGGTTTTAAAGTATTCATTTTCCTTTAAAACCTTGTTATAATTGCTTTTCTGTTCAAATTGATTGACCAATCCATTGCGTTCGCTAAATATCAAAATAAACAAAAACACCACCGTAGCAATTGCATATTTGTTTACAATAAAAGAATAATATTTAATGATGAAGTTTTTCAAGGTATTAATCGTTAATCTTATAACTTAATTTATAGCTTATTAATTGGTCAAAAATAATGGAATAATTTTAAAATTTCATCTAAATTTTGTCCTGCTTTTGTGGAATGATTGAATGATTATTAGGGCAAGTTTGGGAATATTTGTAAGTAGGAATTAACAATATAATCATTAGGTGAAAACACCGACCGAAGGTAAAAATATTATTGTTTTCATTTGATTACTTTATAATTGTCATTATTTATTTTAAAATATACAAATCCAAATTTTGGTTTAAAGAATAAAGTATCAAAATATTGAGACGTTAATATGGTTAAACTGTCATAATTCGTATTCAGTATTTCATAACTCAAGACAGGTGGATAGTATCTAATAAAATTTACATCGATACATTCTTTAAAGAGAGTGCCGTTTAAGTTAACATACACACCCAAATTTTTAAAGTTTTTAGTTCCTCCGAACTGGGTTTCAAAATATTCATTATCACTACTCTTCATTCTCAAAATTACCTGTTGCACTTTGTTATTTCCAGTACACTTGTCTTCTGAGAAACTTTCTATAGCGTATGTATTTTGTAGGCCTTGGCTGGTAAATGTGATGGTGTCTGTACCATTTTTAAGAAAACGTACAATACTTGTATCGGTATAGGGTATAATGTAAGGTAGGTCGTTTTGGTTTACATTGTATGTATTTCGTATTTCATTGCTGTCTGGGCATTTGCTACAACTGCTGCATATTAGCAACAGAAGCATTGTAAGGTAAGTTAGTTTCATACCTAAAGTGATATTTTGTTTTTTCACGTTAATTATTTTTTTCGTTATTCAAATATTGCAATAATTAATGAATAAAAAAAGAGGCTTCCTTTTTACAGAAAGCCTCTTTTAAATTTCTAATTTATTTTGCCCGTGGTTGGTGTTCTCACCAACCATATGAAAATACATTTATTTCTTGATAAATTTAAAATCTAATCCCGGGTAATAAGCGTTTCCGCCTAATTCTTCTTCAATGCGCAATAACTGATTGTATTTTGCAATTCTATCAGTTCTGCTAGCCGAACCCGTTTTTATTTGACCGCTGTTTAAAGCTACTGCCAAATCAGCAATGGTTGTATCTTCAGTTTCACCACTTCTATGGCTCATAATATTGGTATATGAGTTACGAGTAGCTAAGTTAACTGCATCAATGGTTTCTGTTAAACTACCAATTTGGTTTACTTTAACTAAAATAGAGTTTGCTACGCCTTGTTTAATACCATCGGCCAAACGTTTGGTATTGGTTACAAATAAATCATCACCTACTAATTGAACTTTGCTACCTAACACTTTAGTTAATTCAGCCCAACCAGCCCAATCGTCTTCAGCTAAACCATCTTCAATAGAAATGATTGGATATTTTTCGCACCAAGTTTTCCAATAGTTAACCATTTCTGACGAAGTCATTTGTTTTCCATCCGATTTTTTGAACGTGTACAAACCAGTTTTCTCATCGTAAAACTCGGTTGTAGCAGCATCCATAGCTATGTAAATATCTTGACCAGGTTTGAAGCCAGCTTTTTCAATAGCTGTTAACACAGTTTCTATTGCTTCTTCGTTCGATTTAATATTTGGAGCAAATCCGCCTTCATCTCCCACATTGGTTGAATATCCTTTTGATTTTAAAACCGATTTTAAGTGATGAAATACTTCAGTTCCCATTTGTAATGCGCGGCTAAAGCTATCAGCACCAACAGGCATAATCATAAATTCCTGAAAATCGATTGAATTATCAGCATGTGATCCACCATTCACAATATTCATCATTGGAATTGGCAATGTATTGGAAGCTGGTAACTGA
>JBGSBN010000140.1:0-9440 GCA_041730515.1 Methylacidiphilales bacterium
GTTCGGTATTTAAAACCTCCGCATTTTCATTATCAATCCTAAGCATTTGGTGATTTTGACTTATAACCCTTGTTTTTACAGTGGTTATTCTATCATTATCCTTTATAATACCTTCCGCATTAATATTGCTTTTCAATAATAAATCAACTAATTCATGTCCTTCTGAATCGTTTCCAATGGTAGAACATAAAATAGGTTTTGCACCTAGTGAAACTAAGTTTAAAGCCACATTTGCAGCACCCCCTAGCCTACTTTCTTTTTTATTTACCGCCACAATAGGTACAGGAGCTTCAGGAGATATTCTGTCTACATTTCCAAATAAATAGGCATCTATCATTACATCGCCAATAATTAAAACTGGAATGTTTTCAAATTGATTAATTAACTTATTTTGATTGCTCATGTTGCGCTTAAATAACCGTTTACTTTAGTTTTGCTAAAACTTCTTTGATACGTTTAATTGCTTCTACCAATTTTTCATCGCTAGTGGCATAACTAAACCTTACACATTCAGGTGCGCCAAAACTATCACCTCCCACTATACTTACATTGGCATTATGCAAAATATACATACATAATTCTTCGCAATTATTAATTGTTGTAGTTCCATCTGATTTACCAAAATAACTACTTACATCAGGAAAAACATAAAATGCACCTCCAGGAATATTAAGTTTAAAACCATCAATTTCTTTCATTAAACCAAGCACTAAATCCCTGCGTCTGTGAAAAGCTTTAGTCATTTCTAAAGTAGGTGTTAAACTGCCTTGCAATGCAGCAAGTGCAGCACGTTGAGCTATAGAATTAGCACCACTTGTAAACTGACCTTGCAGTTTTTCGCAAGCTTGAGCAATTATTTTTGGAGCACCAATATAACCTAAACGCCAACCGGTCATGGCAAAGCCTTTACTCATACCATTAATAGTAATAACTCTATCCTTTATAAAATCAAATTGACCAATACTTTCGTGTTTACCAATAAAATTAATATGCTCCTAAATTTCGTCAGAAATGATATAAATATTTGGGTATTTTTCAAACATCTTGGCAATGCTAAAAAGTTCATCTTTGGTGAAAACAGAACCTGTAGGATTGCATGGCGATGAAAATATAAATGCTTTTGTTTTAGGCGTAATTGCAGCCTCTAATTGAGCAGCAGTTGGCTTGTAATCTTGTGTTACATTACTATGAACATAAACAGGAACTCCCTCGCTTAGTTTTACCATTTCGGAATAACTAACCCAAAAAGGTGTGGGAATAATTACCTCATCGCCAGTGTTTAATAAACTTAACAATACATTGATAATAGATTGTTTAGCTCCGGTAGAAACCACAATTTGATCAGCAGCATAATCTAAACCATTTTCACGCTTAAACTTTTCGCTAATTGCTTGGCGTAAATCCAAATATCCAACCACGGGAGTGTAAAAGGTAAAACCATCATCAATGGCTTTTTTTGCAGCATCCTTAATAAATTGTGGTGTTTGAAAATCTGGTTCACCTAAACTTAAATTAATTACATCTTTGCCTTGCGCTTGAAGCTCTCGGCTTAACTTAGCCATTCGTAAAGTATTTGATTCTACAATTCTGTTTAATCGGCTTGCTAACTCTATCATGTATTATTTTTTATTACAAAGGGGCGAAAATAACTTATTATTATTAGGTTGTAGCTGATAAATGTAAGTATTCATAAACCACTACCTAATTTTATTTGAATTTAAAAACCACAGTTATACTTCCCTCAAAATCAATCATTAATTTTTAGGAAACAATTGAAACGACCACTCTAATTTTTCCATTTTTTTCTCCAAATCATCAATTTTTGATTGAACAGATTCGATTTTTTCTTTCACTTTTAGTGTTTTTCTTTCCATTTTTTGAACATTATTGGCGGCATCAATAGATTTTTCGGTAAGTTTTACGTCCTTGTTATCATTATTATTATTAACTACTTTATTAGCAGCTTTTAACGAATTTTTCTGCGCTTTTTCTGTATTTTCTTTTAGTTCAATTAATTGAATTTCAAGTTTAGCTAACTTTATTTTTTGTTCATTAATTTTGGTAGCCAATTCAATGGCATCTTTTTGTTTTTCGAGCTCTTTTAAGTTTAGGTTTTGTGCGTTTAAATTTGCACAACCAATTAAAAATACTACCACACACCAAATTGTTTTTTTCATATTATTTTATTAAAATCTATGGTCAAAATTAGGCTTAATAAACTGTAAAAAATAAGGCATAATAATTGAGTAATGATTTTTGCTAAACATTTTTAGCTTTGTAGCATGAAAAATATAATGGTAGTTTCGGTTTTTGTATTCCTGTTTTTAGTTAGCGGTTGTGGAATTTATAGCCACACGGGCGCTAGTGTGGGCGATGCAGAAACTGTTTCGGTAGCATACATAACTAACTTGGCAAGTATAGTAAATCCTCTTTTAAGCCAAAATATGGCAGAAAAATTGCGCCAAAAATTTGTGAACGAAACACCCTTGAAATTGGTCTCAAACGAAGGGGATTTAACTTTTTCGGGCAAAATTTTAACTTACGATTTAAAACCTGCTGCTGTGCAAGGAAATCAAACCAATGCATTGAACCGACTAACCATAAGCATTGAAATTGTATTTGAAAATAAAAAAGCAGCCGATAAAAATTTTACTAAAATATTTACCAATAATATTGATTTTAACGCAGCCGATAATTTTCAGGTACGAGAAGCTGAATTAGCTGGAAAAGTGACAGATATGTTGGTGCAAGATATATTTAATGCTGCATTTATCAATTGGTAATTTTTATATTAATTAATCATTTTAAAAGTATAAATTCTTTTTAAAGATTTTTTTCCTATTTTGCTACGGTTAAAAATTTGAAGTAACAAACAGTGAATAAAGCCGAATTTTCCTATTTAATTAAAAATCCCGATACATTGGGTAGCGAACAAATCGATACTTTAAAAAATATTGTTGCTGACTATCCGTATTTTAGTACAGCCCACATTTTGCTGGCAAAAGCACTACTTAACACCAAACATTACGAATACGAAAAACAATTGAAAGCTACTGCACTTTCGGTTGGCGATAGGTCTATTTTACACCAGTTTTTAAATACCAATGACCTAGAAAATATTAACGAGAATCCTGATTTCAATATTCCAATAGAATTGAAAGTAGAAAAAGTTTCGAAACCTGATTTTGAAATTGGTAAAGAGGAACAAAATGCACTGCTTAAAGAAGCACAAGAACTCATTTCTATTGCACCTATTCAAGAAGAAATAGTAGATTTAGAAAATATTGAAGAAGAACAAACTACAATAGAAGAAGTAAATCAAATAGATGAAAGTATTTCGGAAGAAAGTAATTTTATTGAGCAGGAAATTGATGAATTAGAAACAAATAATCATCAACTACCTGAAACAGCAGAAGAGGTTCAAGAGAAGGAAGTTTTACTAGAAATTCCTACTTTAAATTTAGTGAACGAGTCTGCCCAAAATGAATTTGATATTGAAGAAAATACAGTAGTAATTGACGAGGATTTAAATTTACCTCCAATAGAAGAGGAGACATTATTATTAAACCACCCAATTACTGAAAACAACCTTGCAGTAAATTCAGAAAATGAACAAGAATTTTTAAGCGAATACATTGCTGAATCAACCATAGAAAATAACCCAAAACAAGAATCATCTGAAACTATTGAAAATAATACAAATTATCAATTAGCAGAAACCGAGGGCACTTTGGTTAGATTTAATATAAAAGATAATTTTTTACCTGATTTTGATGAATCCAGCCTTTTTATTGAAGAATTAAATATTGAAACCATTACAAAATCGGTTTTACCAATTGTAAATACTCCTACCGAAACTCCAAACCAAGCCTCAATAAAAAAAACCGAAATACTTGAAAGTAATGATTTAAAAGATGTCGTTTTTGAAAATAACGAACTTGAAATAGATGAAATTATTCCGAGTTTTGAGGCCGTTAATGAAAATAATATTGAGGAAGAAGCGTTAGTTGATGAACAAAAAATAATTACAGAAGCAACGGAAGTTTCAGAAAATATTACGCTTGAGCAATTGTTAACTGATGAAAATGAAAATGTAAACATTGCGGAAGAAGTTTTAGAAATTGAAACCATAGAAAATCATAGTGAGGCTGAAACAGAAGAAGTTGTAACTGCAATTACTGAGGTTGAAGAAGATCCGATAGCAGAAATTCAGCCAGATGAAGTAACCCTTGTTGAAATTGAAGAAGCTCTGGATATTGATAGCGAAAAATTAACTTCCAGTATAGATAATTTTGAGCCACAACCGTTAGAAATTGAAGTTGAAGCACCCATTGAAAGCCATAATTTTATAGAATGGTTGGCTGCTAATAACAAAAGCGAAGTTCATTTAACAGAATTTGAAGTAAAATCAAGTTTAAATGAAAGCAATAATGAAAATGAAAAAGATGATTTTGTAGAAAAGATAAATCAACTGCTAAAAACCAGGGCTAATTTTGAGTTAGCTAGAAATATTACCAATGAAATTAATTCAGCTCATGTTGGATTGCCTCCTTTTGAAAGAAAAACGATAATAGAAAATAGTAGTCCAATTATTGAAGAGTCTGTTTCAACTGAAGTAAACGAAGTAAATGAAAAACAGAATAGTACTGATGACGAAGTTTTTGAAGAAATTGAAGCATTTACTGCCAATAACCCAATTAATAATACACCAATAACTGAAAGTAAATTAACTGAGTCAGCAATAAAAATTGAAACAACTGAGGAAAAAATAGAAAATATTCCTTTTAATGAAATATATAATGGAAATGTTGAATCTATTTTACCCGATTTTGATGCTTTACTAAAAAATGATATTTCGACTGACGAAGATGAAATTACAGAAGAAAATATTACCACAGAAAAAATTGAAAATTCAGCCTTTGAGGAAGTAATTAGCGATAATCTAATAGAGGATACTGACTTAAAAGAAACTGATTTTAACTCCAACTTTGAGCTAGCATATAAACCATCTGTAATTAAAAAAATACCAATAATTACCGAAGTTGAAAAACCAATTGCTGTTGCTAAAAATAATCCAAACGAGCATTCAAAGTTGGATGTAGAAAGCATTTTGGACAAATTTATGCGCGAAAATCCAAGTATTACTCGCCCTAAATCTGAGTTTTTTAACCCTGCCACAGTTGCCAAACAAAGTGTGGAAGAAAAAGATGAAATTGTAAGTGAAACATTAGCAACAATTTACCTAAAACAAGGCTTAATAAAAAAGGCAATTTTAACTTATGAAAAATTAAGTTTGATATATCCACATAAAATTACTTATTTTGCAACCCTTATCAAGCAACTTAAAACAGAACACAATATAAACTAAAACTATGTTATTTTTTTTAATCCTAATCATTATCGTTTGCGTACTACTTACTTTGGTAGTTTTAATTCAAAATCCTAAAGGTGGCGGAATTGCTGCTAATTTTACTTCACCAAACCAAATTATGGGTGCAAATAGAAGCACAGATGTAGTTGAAAAAGCAACTTGGATTTTAGCTATTACCTTAATTGTTTTAAGTTTAGCATCTAATTTTGCTCGTCCTACTGCTGCTGATATTGATGCAACAGCTACAGAACAAGAAAGTCGCTTAGATCCAAATAATTTAAATACATCAGGAGCGGTAACAAATACAGCACCTGCTCAAACAGCACCAGCTGCTGAAAATACAGATACAACTAAATAAAAAAATATTCTTTTTTAAAAACCCGCTTCATTTATTTGTAGCGGGTTTTTTTATGTTTAAGTTTTTATTTTTATTTACACCATAAATATTTAAAAATTGATGAAACTAAAATCTTTGCTCACACTAGTTACCATAATTGTATTGCTCAGTAATAATTATTGTCAAACTAGTTTAATAAATACCAATTGCAATTATCTAAATTTAAAAAATGAAAAAAAAATAAGATATACTCTTATTGCTGATATTTTTTATTTAAGTAACCAAAATAATTCATCAGATAAAAATAATCAAAGTACATTGAGTTTACGAGTAGTTAATGGATTCCAATTCTATAAACGATTAACACTAGGAGTTGGAATAGCATCAGAAGTAAATACAATTCCAGTTTCATTTTCAATGGATTTAAGATATTCACCAAAAAGAGATAATATTGCTCCTATTTTAGGATTAAATATTGGAAAAGACATTTTTAATAAAGAAACAGGAATCAGAATAAATCCAACTTTTGGCATAAAAAAGTATTTAACAGAAACTACTGCATTCCATCTTAATTTTGGCATATATTGGTATGAATCAAATATAATAACCACAAGTTCTTGGTCTACTAATTCTTGGGGAAATAATACTTCTACGAGTTATTATAATAATATCAAAAAAGTTAGCAATGTATTTCTTTCAATTGGTGGCGGTCTTTCCTTTTAATTAAAAATTGTTTTAACATTTATTTTGACCTTAATCATTTATATAAATACTTAGTAAAAAAGTACATTTGACAAAAAATTCAAAAAAACATTCACATGCAAATAGCTACAAACCACAAAGACGAATTTGTTTATCGCCATAATTCGCCAATGAGAAAAGACACTGAAGCAATGCTTAAAACCATTGGCGTTAGTTCGGTTGACCAACTGATTGATGAAACAATTCCAGCTCACATTCGCTTAAAAGAACGCATGAAACTGCCTGCTGCTTTAACTGAAATGGAATTGCTTAGTATGTTGAAACAGATTTCGGAAAAAAACTTAATTTACAAAAACTTTATTGGTCAAGGTTACTACGGAACCCACACGCCAAATGTGGTTTTACGTAATATTTTCGAAAATCCAAATTGGTACACTGCCTACACTCCTTACCAACCAGAAATTGCACAAGGGCGTTTGGAGGCATTGTTAAACTACCAAACCATGGTTATTGATTTAACAGGAATGGAAATTGCCAATGCCAGTTTATTAGACGAAGCAACTGCTGCTGCAGAGGCAATGCACTTATTACATGCAGAAGCTAAAAATGAAAATGCTCACAAATTTTTTGTTTCTGAATTATGTTTCAAACAAACTATTGATGTACTAATTACCCGTGCTGAACCAACAGGAATTGAAATAGTAATTGGAAATCACGAAACTGTTCAATTAGATAATACTTATTTTGGTGCTTTAATTCAATACCCTGCATCAAATGGTGAGGTAATTGATTATTCAACCTTTATGGCTACTGCCAAACAACATAATATTTTAGTTACCGTTGCTGCCGATATTTTAAGCTTAACTTTATTAACTCCTCCAGGCGAGTGGGGAGCTGATGTTGTAGTTGGCACATCGCAACGTTTTGGTGTACCAATGGGTTACGGTGGACCTCATGCAGGATTTTTTGCTACCAAAGATGCTTACAAACGTCAAATGCCAGGACGTTTAATTGGTGTATCAATCGATAGCCAAGGAAACCCAGCTTTGCGCATGGCTTTACAAACACGTGAGCAACATATTAAACGCGAAAAAGCTACTTCAAATATCTGTACAGCACAAGTTTTATTGTCAATTATGGCAAGTATGTATGGTGTATATCATGGACCAAAAGGGTTAAAAGGAATTGCTAGTCGTGTACATGGTTTAACCAATGCTTTGGCTAATGGTTTAAATTCAAATGGTTTCAAAACAGTTAATAAAAATTATTTTGATACCTTAACCATTTCTGTTGCAAATGCAAATGAAGTATTGGCTAATTGTGTGAAAGCTGAAATTAATATCAATAAAGTAAACGATTCACATGTATCAATTTCAATAGATGAAACGCACACAGTTTCTGATATTGCAGAGCTACTAAATTGCATTACAGGGAAAAAAATAGAGGTTTCAGTACCAACAAATATTGACTTAAATGTGCCTGCTACATTAGCTCGTACTAGCGATTACATGACTCACCCTGTATTTAATACACACCACAGCGAGCATGAAATGTTAAGATATATCAAACTTTTAGAAAGTAAAGATTTATCGCTTTGCGAAAGTATGATAGCATTAGGAAGTTGTACTATGAAACTAAATGCAACAGCTGAAATGATTCCGGTAACTTATGCAGGTTTTAGTGTTTTACATCCATTTATTCCACGTAATCAAGCAATTGGTTACACTCAAATATTTAATGAGTTAACTGACTATTTAAAACAAGTAACAGGTTTTGCGGGAATCTCATTACAGCCAAATGCTGGAGCACAAGGTGAATATGCTGGTTTAATGACCATAAGAGAATATTTTAAAGCAAAAGGTGAAAGCCACAGAAATATTGCTTTAATCCCATCATCTGCTCATGGTACAAACCCTGCAAGTGCGGTAATGGCTGGTATGAAGGTAATTGTAACCAAAACTTTAGAAAATGGTTATATTGATATTGAAGATATTAAGGCAAAAGCCCTTGAGCATAAAGATAATTTAGCTTGCTTAATGGTTACTTATCCATCTACTTATGGTGTTTTTGAAGAAGGTATAATTGATATTTGTAATATCATTCACGAAAATGGTGGACAAGTTTACATGGATGGTGCAAATATGAATGCGCAAGTTGGTTTAACCAGCCCTGCTGCAATTGGTGCTGATGTTTGCCACTTGAATTTACATAAAACATTCTGTATTCCTCACGGTGGTGGTGGACCTGGAATGGGCCCAATTGGGGTTGGAGCTCATTTAGCTCCGTTTTTACCTAGCCATGCTGTTGTTGAAATGGAAGGTGGAAATCAAGCTATGCATGCTGTTAGTGCAGCTCCTTGGGGCAGTGCTTCTATCTTGTTAATTTCTTATGCATATATCAGAATGATGGGAACTGAAGGTTTAGAATTAGCAACTAAATATGCTATTTTAAATGCCAACTATATCAAAGCACGTTTAGAAAAACATTACCAAATTTTATACGTAGGTTCAAGCGGACGCTTTGCTCACGAAATGATTTTAGATACACGCGTATTTAAACAAGCTTCTGGAGTTGAAGTAGCTGACATTGCAAAACGTTTAATGGATTATGGTTTCCATGCGCCAACTATTTCATTCCCTGTAGCTGGAACGGTAATGATTGAACCAACAGAAAGCGAAGCTAAGCACGAATTAGATCGTTTTTGCGATGCAATGATTGCTATTAGAGAAGAAGTAGCCGCCATTGAAAATGGAACTGCCGATAAAGCTGATAATGTATTAAAAAATGCTCCTCATACAGCTAGTATGGTAACAGCTGATGAATGGAAACATTCTTACAGCCGTCAACAAGCTGCTTTCCCACTTCCATTTGTAAGAGCAGCTAAATTTTGGCCAAGTGTAGGTAGAATTAACGATACTTATGGCGATAGAAACTTGGTTTGTGCTTGCATTCCAACTGAGGCATACGCTACACAAGCAAGCAACTAATTTTTAAATAAAATAAAAAATAAAAAGCCCCAAAATTTTGGGG
>JBGSBN010000141.1:0-9428 GCA_041730515.1 Methylacidiphilales bacterium
ATTGAAAGAGAAAATTAATGACTTTATAGAAAATTTGAAATGTTCGCACATATCAAGAACTTCAAACGGAGAAGATTTTGACAGCAAAAGAGCATTTATAATTGGTTTGTCTGAAAAACTAGTATTGGCAAAAGAAATTGATGATTTTGTGGTGAGAGGTTTTTTAATATTTCCTATTGACCATATTTCAAAATTACGGCGAAATAGAAACGACATTTTCTATGAAAAAATCTGTAAAGCAGAAAAACTAATAGAGCCAAATATAAAAGACCATAATAAATATTTAAAAACAGCATCACTTGTATTAAGTGTTATAGGTTTTATAAACCTACAAGCCCGCGAAAATATTGGCTTAGGCAAATTAACAGGTAAGTCAACCAATGTTTTACCAAATATAAAGTCTAATCCATTATCAAAAATGGGAGCAGGTTGTTCTCCAGCCACAGCTCAAAAAGAACTTTCAATCAATAATGTAAGAACTATTATTTTAAATGGTGGCGACATGTGGTGGAATTTAAGTAATGCACGTTACGAAATTCCAAAAGTTCAAACAGGTCAGGTAGCCAAAAACTCTCTATTTTCTGGAGCGCTTTGGATAGGTGGAATTACACAAGGTAATTTGCGTTTAGCTGCACAAACCTACCGTCAAAATGGAAACGATTTTTTTCCAGGTCCATTGCAAATTGATGGTTCGGCTTCTGTTTCATCTACAAGATGTAAGGAATTTGATAAAGTTTGGTCAGTATCACGCGTAGAAATTTCTAAATTTATTGATGGAGAATCAGTTGCAACAGATATTATGAGCTGGCCTGGAAATGGCGGCCCTGGTGAGACTAAATTTTTAGCACCATTTTTTGATGTGAACAATGACGGTAATTATAATTATGAAGATGGCGATTATCCAACATTTAATCAAGGTGAGGCAGGATTAACTTCTATTCCTGACCAAATGATGTTTATTTGTTATAACGATAAGGGTAATATTCATTCTGAAACGCAAGGTTTACCTTTGAACTTAGAGTTTAAATTACAGGCTTTTGGTTTTGCTACCAATGATGAAGTAAATAACATGACTTTTTACAAAACAACCATCACAAACCGTGGTACAGAAACCATTGATAGTTGTGTTTTTGGTCAATGGGTAGATCCAGATTTAGGAAACTATTCTGATGATTATGTAGAGTGTGATGTAAAAAGAAATTTAGGTATTTGTTATAATGGTGATGATAATGATGAAGGAATTTTAGGTTATGGGTTAAATCCGCCAAGTGTTGGAGTTACATTTTTTGAAGGTCCTACTAGAGCAGACGGCACGGAGATTGGTTTAACAAAATTTGTTTATTACGATAATAACCAATCTCAACAAGGTAATCCTGCAAGACCAAATGATTTTTGGAATTACTTAAACGGACGCTGGAGAGATGGACAACCAATTACTTATGGCGGTAATGGAAGAGGTGGTTCCGACACTTCTAGTTATATGTTCCCTGGTGCTACAGACCCTGCTGGTAGAGCATTATGGACGGAACGTACCTCAGGAAATACTCCTGCAGATAGACGCTTTTTACAAACTGCAGGTTCATTTAAGCTTTTACCAGGTAAAGTTAATAAAGTAACTATTGGTGTAGTTTGGGCAAGAGCAACTACTGGTGGTGCTACAGGCTCATTTAATTTATTAAAAGAAGCAAGTGATAAAGCTACCGTATTATTTAAAAATAATTTTAAAATTTTAAGAGGTCCTGAATTTGACGATAATGCAGTAAAAATTACAGAGTTAAATCGTGAATTAATTATCAATATTATAAACTCTGAAACCCCAGAAAACTTTAAGGCTAAAGTAGCTGGTTTATGCGCAGATTCAACTGATTACAAATTCCAAGGATACCAAATTTTTCAATTAAAAGTGCCATCAACACCAAGTGATTTCTCTGATAGAGATCAAATTAGGTTGGTAGCTCAATGTGATTTACAAGATGGTATTGGTTTAATAGTAAATACTGTTAACGATGCTGATTTAGGAAATGTTAAAAGAATAATGGTGAGTGGTGAAGACAAAGGTATTAACCACTCCTTCCAAATAACAAAAGATGCATTTTCTGTAGAATCAGATCAAACATTAGTTAATTACAAAAACTACCACTACCTAATTATTCCTTACGCTGCTGTTACTAATTGCCCTCAAGAAGCAACTCAATATTTATCAGGTTCAAGGCCAGTAATTATTACAGCAACACCTCACTTACCTTTTGGACACCAACAAGGAACTCAGTTAAACTCTGGTTACAAAAGTGGACCAGCTTTAACAAGAATAGAAGGAATTGGAAATGGAGGTAACTTTATTAATTTATCAAAAGAATCAATTGAGGAAGCGTTAGTTACTCCATATTATGCTAAAAAACCAAAATATTTAGAAGGTCAAGGCCCTGTAAGTATTAAAGTTATCAATCCTTTTAAAGTACCTTTGGCCAACTTTAAATTATATATTACAGATTCATCTAATAACGCGAAAATATCAGATTCATTAGCACGTGCTACTTCAAAATGGAGAATTGTAAACGTTGAAACTGGAAAAGTATATGTAGGAACAAGAAGTTTAAATATAAATAATGAACAAATTTTTGATGAGTTAGGTTTATCAGTTTCTGTTAACCAAGTAGCCGCCCCTGGCGATCCAAATAACAATTCAGATTTATCAAACGGTTTTGTTGATGCTACTATTACATTTGCAGACCCAACCAATAGATGGTTAACTGGTATTCCTGATGGAGCAATTTCATTAGCACCATTTAATTGGATTAGATCTGGTAATACTGGAACACCTGAATTTACAAACTTAACAGAACATGACTTTTTCAGATCAATTGCTGGAAACAAAGTAGCCATAGATCCAAGAAAACAATATAGTAATATATTAAATGGAACTTGGGCTCCTTTCGAATTATGCGCTAAAGCACTAAAGAGTGGGTCAACCCCTGCTTCTTTTGGTCCTGGTATTAGTTTAACTCCGAACACTAACCAAATATCTGAAGATAATCCTATTTCAAGTTTGCAAGGTGTTGATGTTGTATTTACGAGCGATAAATCAAAGTGGACCCGTTGTATTGTTTTGGAAATGGGTGAAAACAAAGAACAAAATATTGGCAATGTTTCAAAAGGAAATATCAGAGCTTCTGCATCAGTTGATAAAAACGGAAAAGCAGAATCAAGCAGTTTTGGTTTAAGCTGGTTCCCTGGTTATGCTATTAATGTGGAAACAGGTGAAAGATTAAACATTGTATTTGGCGAAGATTCATCTCTTCCTGGTGAAAATGGTAATGATATGATTTGGAACCCCACTCGTAGTTTCTTTGATCAAAACTCCACTGGGAATGTACCTGCGTTTGGTGGCAAACACCACGTATATATTATGGGTGCAAAAGAATTAAGAGTTGGTAATAATGTATTGTTCAGAGGCCCTAAATACGATGAGGGTGCTACATACAGACAATTATTAAACGTTGCAAATCCTTCAGATGAACCAAATACTTTGCAAAAAAGATATTTCTTATCTCAATTTATGTGGGTTACTATGCCAATTGTTTTTCCAACTTCATCGTTAAGAAGCATGGCAGATGGTTTAGTACCAAATGATGCAATTGTAAAAATTCGTGTTAAACGTCCTTATGCTCGTTACATTAATAATATAGATACCCCATTGGTAAATGCAGGACAGCCTCTTTACGAATTTAATACTAATTCTATTGCCCCTAAAATTAATGATAAAACAGCAGGAAACAAAGCATTAGACATGGTAAACATTTCTCCAAATCCTTACTACGCATACAGTGGATATGAAGATCCAGGAAATGCTTTAGACAATAAAGTAAAAATAATAAATGTACCTAAAAAATGTGTGGTTTCTATTTATACTCAAAGTGGTTTCTTGGTAAGAAGAATACCTAAAGACGATGATGCTAAAACATACATTGAATGGGATTTAAGAAATGATGCAAATGTTCCTATTTCAAGCGGTGTTTACTTGGTTCATATCGATGCTCCGGGAATTGGAGAAAGAATCATTAAATGGTTTGGTGTAATGCGTCCAGCAGATTTCGATTCGTTTTAAAAATATAACAATGCACTTTAATAACAAAAATTATTAAAGTGCATTATAAAAAATTAGCAAATAAATTACTCGTATGAAGAAGTATATTTTACAAAGTTTAGTAGCTTGTTTTGGATTATTAGCTACTGCAAATGCAGGAAATCCTGATAGAGCGGGAGGAGCTGGTGCTACTCAGCTTTTGGTTAATCCATATGTTCGTGGTGTTGGTTTAAGTGGTTCAAATACTGCTTCGGCTAGAGGACTAGAATCATATTACTTAAACATAGGTGGATTAGCTTATGTTAAAAAAATGGAAATTCAAGCATCACAAACTCGTTATTTAGTTGGTACAGATATATTCCTAAATAACTTTGGTATAGCACAAGCCTTAGGCGAAAATGGTAGTGGTGGAGTTTTAGGCATGGCCTTAACTTATTGGGATATTGGAAATATTCCTATTACCACCACAGAAGCTCCAGATATGACACTAGGAACTTATACCACACAAATTTTAAATTTGGGTTTAGCTTATTCTAAAACATTTTCAAACTCTATTACAGGAGGTTTAATGATTAGATATATTAGCGAAGGTACTTCGAGTGTTAATGCCAGTGGTGTTACCTTAGATGCAGGTGTTCAATACCAAACTTCATTGAATGCAGCTAAAAAAATTAAAAAACAAGATTTTAGATTTGGTATAGCAGTTCGTAACTTAGGTCCCGATTTTGCCTACCAAGGAACTGGTTTAACTGCCAACACTACTGTTACTTCGACCGGTGCAAACAGAAAAACCTTATTTGGTTCTCAACCATTTAATATGCCAGCTTTGGCTAATATTGGTGCAGCTTACGATTTTAGATTAGATAAAGGAGAAGAAACTTACGACCATAGATTGACCTTAAATAGTAACTTTAATTACAATGCATTTTCATCAAATATTTTATCTGTTGGAACTGAATATGCTTATAAAAACATGTTTATGTTAAGAACAGGCTACGCACACCAAGAAGGCAATTTTAGTGATACCCAATACAAAAACCCTCAATATGGAATTAGCTTTGGAGTGGGGTTTGGTTTACCAGTTAGCAATAGCACTGATTTAGCAATAGATTACGCTTATCAACCAACTGTTATCTTTAATGGTATTCACAGCATCGGCATCAAACTTACTTTAGGAAATAACAAATAATTTAATATATTTGTTTATTATATTGAAACGTTCGGATTATTAAATCCGAACGTTTCTTTTTGTTTTATATTGTATCAACATTTAAATTTATTATGGCAAAAAAAACGCTACCTGCTTCACCACCGTTAAATTATTTATCGAAAGATGGTTACGAGAATTTACAAAAAGAACTACACGATTTAAAATTTGTTAAGCGTCCTTTTATTTCTAAGCAGATTGCCGATGCAAGAGACAAAGGTGATTTAAGCGAAAATGCTGAATACCATGCAGCCAAAGAGGATCAAGGACATTTAGAAACTAAAATTTCACAAATTGAATCATTATTAGCTATCAGTAGAATTATTGATGAATCGAAATTAGACAATAGCAAAGTAATGTTATTGAGTAAGGTTTTAGTTTTGAACCATAATGTAAAAAAAGAGTTTACTTATATTGTAGTTTCTGAAAATGAAGCAGACTTTAAAATTGGAAAAATTTCAGTAAAATCACCAATTGGTGCTGGTTTAATGGGCAAAAAAGTAGGTGAAATCGTTGAAATTGCTGCACCCGCAGGTACTATTAAATTAGAAATTTTAACCATTTCATTTAGCTAATAAATATGGCAAGTATCTTTTCTCGAATTGTAGCTGGTGAAATACCTTGCCATAAAGTAGCTGAAGATGACAATTTTTTGGCTTTTTTAGATATTAGCCCATTAGCTAAAGGTCATCTTTTAGTTATTCCAAAGCTAGAAATTGATTATATTTTCGACTTGGATGACGAATTGTATATCAGTTTACATTTATTTGCAAAAAAGGTAGCCATAGCGCTTAAAAAGGCTATTCCATGCGCAAGAATTGGGGTTACAGTTATTGGTTTAGAAGTTCCACACACGCATATACATTTAATTCCTATCAATGGTGTAAATGATATGAATTTTGAAAGAGAAAAGCTTTCGTTTACAAAAGAGGAAATGCAAGAAATAGCTGTTACTATAGCTAAACATATGTAGCATTATAAGACTAACAGAAAATCCATTCAATAACATTGAATGGCTTTTTTATTGAGATTATATAGCATAAAAAAAGCCCGATAAATGAAATTTATCGGGCTTTTAAATTTAGTTATCACCTCCTAGGTTGGGTGCCGGGTCTTACCCTTTGACCTGGAATATTATTTTTAGGGGCATCAGGTGCTTTAACTTTTACAGGAGGATTATAGTTGGTATCAATAACTCTTACTGTAGTTCTTCTATTTTTCTGATGTTCTGCTTCTGAACATTTTTGGCCTTCAACTCTTTCATTTGGACCTTCGCAAGCACATTTTTTAACAGCAAGTTCGTTTTCTCCATAACCTTTAGAAACCAAACGCATTGAGTCAACTCCATGGCGAATTAAATAACCAACACACGAATCAGCGCGTCTTTGAGATAATTTAATATTGTATAATGAATCTGCTCTACAATCGGTATGAGAACCTAATTCAAACTTAAGCATAGGATACTTATTCATAACTAAAACAAGTGAATCTAGAATTTCTGCTGAACGAGGTCTGATGTCTGCACTATCTAAACCATAATAAATTCCTTCCACAGTAAATGTTTCTAAATCTATAGGTTTCAAGATTAAGTCTTGCACTAAATCAGTTGAAACTTCTAAGTTTTTAGTAGTTGCTCCATAAAGTCTACTATCGTAATATAATGGTTTAGAGCCATAAAATTCATAGTCAGTCCCAGCTCTTAGGGTAATTCTATAAGAACCAGCAGCATCTGTTCTAACTTCCAATTTAACGGTATCAGAGCTATTGGTAAATTGAATTAGTGTATTTTTTAAGATGGACTTATCTTTTTCATCGCGAGCAACACCACTTAAAGTAAATACCAAAGGAGTTTTGGTAAACCTGTAAATATCATCACCTCCTTTTCCATTTAACCTATTTGATGACAAATAACCACTTTCTTTATCCTTTGAAAAAATAATTGCAAAGTCATCACCACCAGAATTAATCGGAGATTTCATATTGATTGGGTCACTCCAATCTGTACCTTGACCTTTTGTATAAAATATATCTAAGCCACCCATACCGCATAAGCCATTAGATGAATAGTACAAAGTTCCGTCCTCATGTTGAAATGGAAAACATTCGTCTCCATCAGAATTAATAGTAGTTCCAAGGTTTACTGGATCACCCCATGCATTTCCTCTTTTACTGTAACTTACACTGTATAAATCTTTACTTAATTCTGAACCATCAGGATTTTCAGCCATGGTAACGGGTTTGGCAATACTGCCAGGCATATTACTTGAAAAATATAAAGTAGTTCCATCCTTACTTAAAAAAGGCTGACCACAATCAAATGAATCAGAACTAAAAGGAAGTGGCACAGGAGTACTCCATTCGGTTCCACTTAATTTAGATTCGTATATACGACAATGAACACCTTTACCATCATTTTTTTCTCCATAATTACATTTAGTAATGTACATAGTAGTAAACTTAGCATCAAAACAAACAGTTCCATCATTAAATTTACCATTAACACTTTTTTTATCAACTAAAACAGGTGGAGAGTAATTTTCAACAACTTCCTTATTCTTCTTATTAAGTTTAAGTGTTGTTAAATAAATATCGCTGTAACCATTATTAAACCAAGCATATTTATCTTTTCCACTCACTCCTACTTCCAATCTATCACTTGTAAACATCAGCTGATCTTTTCTAAACCACATGGCTGAGAAATCACTGTATTTAGTGTTTAATTTAGCCACGTTTTCAATTACAAATCTAGTTTTCTCTGACTTCCATTTTTGAGCATTAGTGCTTCCACAATCTTCCAAATCAATTTTTGCATCAGAACCTACCGATTTTTTGTATTTATTGGCTTCTGTAATTGATTCAACATATTTTTCTGAATACTTTAATGCCTGAATTTGACGATATTTGGCTTCAGCATTGGTTGGGTCAACCTGAACAGCTTTGGTGTACCAGCTTTCGGCTGCAGGCCAATTATTAGATAATCGGTAACATTCGGCTGCAAAAAAAGCAGCTTCCTTTTTAATGTCTTTTACTTTTGTAATGCCATAAACTTTTTTGTATTTTTCGGCAGCAGCAGCGTATTTTAGTAAATTAAAATCCTTACGTGCATCAGCTATATCAGCTCCGGGCTTACAAGCAAAAAATAGAGCCGATAATAGCAATACAAATCCAGTTAATTTTATCATGTAATTTTGTTTCATGGGTAAATACTTTTGATTTTGTTTTAGTACAAACGCAATTTTAATTTTTTTAGCTTATTAAACAATCTTTTTTTTTGATTCTTTTGGTTTTTTAACTGCCTAAATGTGAGGACGTTTAAAAAAAACAGTTGTTCAAATCTTAAGTGAACAACTGTTTAAAAAGGCATAAAATGCAATTTTTTTATTTAATAAATAACATTTCTCTGTACTTAGGTAATTGCCATAATGTATCATCTACAATAAACTCTAAGGCATCGCTTGCACCACGAACATGGTCGAATAATGGCTTAACTTTATGACAAAAAGCAATTGCTGCTTTATGAGTATTAGCAGCATGGTGTGCTTTATCTGTTTCGATTATCATTTTTTCTACATTATCGCTAATGGTTTTGATGTGTTTCGAAATAGTTTCAATGGTTTTTAATTGAGTTTCGTAGCTAGCTTTGCTTAACCCTGCGCCTTTTAATGCTTGAACATTAATAGCCAATTTACTTTGGTATTCTACTGCTGCTGGAATTACATGCGATGTAGCTAATTGAGATAATGTTTTAGCTTCGATATCAATTTTTTTAACATATAACTCTTGCATAATTTCATAACGAGCCTCTAATTCTATTTTGCTAAAAATATTATTTCTAGTAAATAAATCTGCCGATTGTTTTGAAACATAAGCATTCAATGCTTCTGGAGTGGTTTTTACATTTGACAATCCGCGTTTTGCAGCTTCTTTAACCCACTCATCACTATAACCGTTTCCTTCAAATAATATGTTTTTAGATGCTTTGTAGTAAGCCTTTAAAGTAGTTAAAATAGCTTCTTCTTTCTTTTTACCTTTTTTTATTAAGGCATCTACTTCTGCTTTAAATTTGGTTAATTGGTCAGCCATAACTGTATTTAATACAATCATTGCATTGGCACAATTGGCACTTGAACCTACTGC
>JBGSBN010000142.1:0-9326 GCA_041730515.1 Methylacidiphilales bacterium
ATTGTAACAATTAACTTTAATCAAGCTGCTTCTGTTAATGCTGGTTTAGAACAAACTATTTGTTCTAATACTGCGATAAACGTAACTGCAACTTTGGGTGGTGCTGCTACTTTTGGTGCGTGACTTCTTCTACCAATTCTAGTTTTATTTCATACAACACTTCTACATCCTATATTCCTGATAGTATGGAACGCGTAAATGGAAAAGTGGTGCTTACATTTAAAACCGATGATCCATTTGGAGCCTGCAATGCAGCAATGGATTCAATAGAAGTTACCATCAATGCAATTCCATTGGCAAATGCAGGTTTAGACCAGTCAATTTGCTCAAATTCATCACCAATTACTTTATCTGGATCAATTGGAGGTTCAGCTTCTAGTTCATATTGGAAAACTACTGGAACTGGAACATTTAACGACTCCAATTCGTTAAATGCAATTTACACACCAAGCCTAGCTGAAAGAACAAGTGGATTAACAAAGCTAGTTTTAATAACCAATGATCCTGCAGGTCCATGTGTTGCTGTAAAAGACACCATACAATTAACTTTTAGACCAAATGCAACTGCCAATGTTGGAATAGATAAAAGCATTTGTTCGCAAGATAATATAGCACTTGGGGTTACCACGAATATTACCACCGGAACTGGATTTTGGAGTACTACAGGAACGGGAATTTTTAATAATACATCTTCCTTAACACCAACTTATTTCCCAAGTGAAACCGATATAATAAATGGAATTGTAAAAATTGCCTTTACCAATATCAATGTAAATGATGTTTGCGCAAATGTTACTGACACCATGATTTTAACAATTAACAAGCCTGTAGAAGTAACTGCAGGTTTAGACCAAACTGTTTGTGCTAGTGCAACTTCCATTGCTTTACTGGGAACTATTGGCGGATCAGCAACTTCTTGTAGCTGGCTTTCAACAAGCTCTGGTACATTTATAAATAGGTTTAACGATACTACCACCTATATTCCAAACGCGCTTGATAAAAGTAGAGGTTTTGCTAATTTAGTTTTATCAACCAATGACCCAATTGGACCTTGCCCTTTAAAACGAGACACAGTTACTATTACATTAAGTCCAGTTGCTGTGGTAAATGCTGGAACCGATCAAAATATTTGCGGAAATAGTTCAGTAAACTTGAATGGCAGTTATAATAATGTGGCTGTTTTTGCCCGTTGGACCAATACAAGTTCTCTCCTATTTAATTCATACGATTCTATATATACCTACTCTCCATCTGAAAATGATTTATTAGCGGGCAAAATGACATTTATTTTAACTTCGAGCGATCCAATTGGCCCTTGTCCAGCTGCGGTTGATAGTGTTGAAATTAAATTTTTTAAACCAGTTACAACCAACGCTGGACCCGATCAAGTTTTATGTGCTACAGCAAATAGCGTAAACTTACAAGGAAGTTTTGGTGGAGGTGCTACATCTGTTTTGTGGGTAACTACCAATGGTACAGGTTCATTTGACGACCCAACTTTATTAAACACCACTTACAGGCCAAGCGCAGGCGATTTGGCTGCCAAAAATATTCAGATTTCAATTACTACAGACGATCCAACTGGGCCATGTTTTGCAGGATTTGATGATATAAACATTCAATTTAAAGATTCTTTGGTTAGTTTTGAGTCAGAAATAATAGCTTCAACCTGCGATTCTGCTATTGTTCAATTCAATAATAAAACAGTAAGCCAAGGAAATAATTATTTATGGGACTTTGGCGATAATGATACTTCAACTACCACCAACCCAATACATGTTTATAAAAAAGTAGGCATTTTTGATATTAAGTTAAAAGCAAGTAGTGCTAATGGATGTTTGGAAAATATAAATGGACAGGTAATTGTAAATAGTATAAAACCACAAGCCGACTTTAGTCTAAATAAAACTTCACAATGTTTAATTGACAATGGTTTTGATTTAAGTAATATTTCAAAAGGCGGAACAGTAAGCTGGATTACAAGTATTTTATGGGACTTTGGTGACTCTACCAATTCAAGCTCTACATTCCCAAACACCAAAAAATATAGCCAACCAGGCAATTACAATATCAAGTTAACTGTACAAACTTCTAATGGCTGTTTCGATACCATTTCTAAAGTAATTACAGTTAATCCAGGACCTGTAAAACCAATTATTACCTTATCGGCAGGAACTATATTAACCGCTACTAGTGGGGCATTTTACCAATGGTTTTTTAACGGAACACCAATAAATGGAGCAAATGCTAAAACGCTTAATACAACTGGCTATGGTTTTTATTCAGTACGTGTTGACAGTTCAAATGGATGCGGAACCATGAGTAATGACTTTGAATTAAAGTACAATTCAATTAATGATTATCAGAAATTGGTGAATTTGGTGAACATTTATCCAAATCCTACTAATGGCATTTTAAATATAGAATCAGATCAAAATTTATATTTTGAAATATACGATGTAAGTGGTAAACAAATAATGGCGGGAAGTAAAGTTCAAAAACTAAAACAAATAAATTTAATTGATTTGAGCAGTGGCATTTATTTTTTAAAATTATACAACGATAGTGAACAGTTTTTAAGCAAGATAATAAGAAATTAATCAGCTGGTTACTAGTGTATTGGAAAATAGCTTGTTTAAACATGAGCCAAATATTAAATATTGGCTCATGTTTTGTAATATTGTATTCAAATATTTAAATTATGAAACGCCTTAGTTTTATTTCCTTATTGTTTTTGTGTTCATTTATGCCACAAATTAACAACCAACAATCCGAATTGGATGATGTTTTATCGAAAATGAAAAAAGTAAACAATGCTTTTACTTTTGGCGAAAAACTAACTTACAGAGTTCATTACGGCCCGCTAGATGGAGGCAAAGCCTACTTTAGCATTCAAAACACACCAGAAATGGTTAACAACAGAAGTACATACTATGTTAAAGTGAATGGTAAATCAGCGGGTTTGGTTGACATGATGTTTAAAGTGAAAGATGAATTTGAAAGTTATATAGACCAAGAAGCTTTGGTGCCACTAAAGGCTACTAAAAGAATTAAAGAAGGAAAATATACTGACAGCGATTTTATTGTTTTTGACCACGCTGCTAAAATTGCCTCTGGCAAAAGAGGTAAAACCGAAATTTTAAGCAATACACAAGATATAATTAGCGCTATTTACTACGCACGTAGTATGGATATGACCAGTGCAAAACCAGGCGATGTATTTCCAGTGCCATTTTATTTAGATGGAAAAACTTATGAATTACGTTTTAAATTTGAAAAACGCGAAGTATTAAAAACCGATATAGGTACTTTTAAAACCATCAAAGTAAAACCTCAATTAATTGAAGGAAGAGTTTTTAAAGATAACGAGGCATTGACACTTTGGGTAACTGACGATGAAAATAAAATTCCGGTAAGAGTTGAAAGTGATATTTTTGTTGGAAGTGTTAAAGTTGATTTGGCCGAAATGAGTGGAATAAGAAACCCACTTACATCAAAAATAAAGTAAATAGATTTAAAGAATAAAAAAGCTACCCCAAAAAGGTAGCTTTTTTTGCGTAAATATGCCGTTTATAAAAATACTTTTACCTAAATAAGTATAATTACAAAATTAATGTAATTTTCGCACTCAATTGGTAGTGTTACCTTTTAGTATTTAAAAATTAAATGAATGAAAAATTCGAATAACAAATTATTGAAATGGCTAGGTATAGCTACTATTATATTAATAATTATTGCCATTTATGGAAAAAAGAAAAATTGGTTTGGCGGAGCACCCGAAACTAAGGTAAGTGTAGTTACTGCCGAAATAAAAACCATTATAGAAACGGTAAGTGCTAATGGAAAAATTCAACCAGAAACGGAAGTAAAAATTAGCTCTGATGTAAGCGGAGAAATTAGAGAACTATATGTAAAAGAAGGCGATTCAGTAACTGTTGGGCAATTATTGGCGCGTATAGACCCAGAATTATACACCTCGGCTTTAGATAGAAGCAACGCTTCGTTAAGTAACGCTAAAGCAAATGCAGCTACTACCAAAGCCCGATTAACCCAAGCGGAAGCTCGTTTTACAGAAATTGAAAAACAATATAATAGAACTAAAAAAATGGCAGATCAAAAATTGGTAAGTGAAGCCGAATTTGAAACTGCTACTTCAAATTATAAAAATGCAAAAGCGGAGGTAGATGCCATTAAACAAAGCGTAATTGCTGCTGATTTTACCATAAAAAGCTTTGAAGCAAGCTTAAAAGAAAGTAGAAAAAATTTAACAAGAACCGAAATATTTGCGCCTGTAAGCGGCATTGTTTCTGCTTTAAAAGTAGAAAAAGGCGAGCGTGTAGTTGGAACTTCTCAAATGGCAGGTACCGAAATGATGCGCATAGCTAACCTTAATGCAATGGAGGTTAATGTGGATGTAAATGAAAACGACATTATTAAGGTGGGTTTAGGAGATACAGTATTAATAGAAGTAGATGCCTATGGCACACGTAAATTCAAAGGAATTGTGGCAGAGGTAGCTAACAGTGCCAGTTCAACCGCTGCTAGTACTAGCGATCAGGTTACCAATTTTGTAGTAAAAATAAAAATACTAAGAAGTAGTTATGCCGATTTAACTGCCAAGTTTGGCAAACGCAGAGCTGTTTTTCGCCCGGGAATGAGCGCCAGTGTTGAAATTCAAACAGAAGTAGAACCAAATGTGTTAGCAGTTCCTATTGAAGCCGTAACTGTTCGAAACAAAAGTGACTTGGATACTACCAAATCAGAAAAAAATGAAAACTTGGATTTAACAAGCGCCTCTGATTTTAAAAAAGATGAAGTAGAAGTAGTTTTTATTAGCAATAACAATGTGGCCAATATTAGAAAAGTAACTACAGGAATTCAAGATGATAAACTAATTGTAATTACCAATGGTTTGCAAAAAGGCGATAAAATAATCAGTGGCCCATATTCTGTGGTATCTAAATCACTTAAACACGGTGATAAAATTTTGCATGTGAATAAGGAAACCTTATTTGAAGTAAAAAAATAAAGGTTTAATCCACTTTTTTAGCCATCATTATATTTGAAATTAAGCTAACAATTGCAAATATACATTCAGTAAAAATTGAATTTAAACGTGATTGTAAAACAAAAAATACACTTTATTATTAATCCAATTTCTGGAGGACTCAGTAAAACACATATTCCAGATTTAATTTTTAAAGTTTTAGATAAGAATATTTACGATATTCAAATTTTTTATACCCAAGGGCAAGAAAGCAATCACCATTTAGCCGCTGCAAGTGCCATGGAAGCTGATGTAATAGTAGCTGTAGGTGGCGATGGCACTATTAATAATGTGGCGCAATATGTGGCCAATACCAATAAAATTTTTGGAGTAATTCCTATGGGAAGTGGCAATGGTTTGGCGCGTGAACTAAATATTCCAACCAATCCAGAAAAGGCATTACAGTTAATTAATCAACAAAAAATTAAAGCCATTGATACCTGCAAGGCCAATAATCAGTTTTTTATTAATATAGCTGGAGTGGGATTTGATGCACACATAGCCGATTTATTTGCTAAGGCAAAAACAAGAGGTTTTAAAACCTATGCTAAAATTACTTTAAAAGAATTTGCCAGGTACAAAAACCGACCGTACCAAATACAATACAATGGCCAACAAGAAGAAATAAATGCCTTTATGGTTTGTATTTGCAATGGAACCCAGTTTGGAAACAATGCTTATGCCGCCCCAAAAGCCATTTATAACGATGGCCTTTTTGATGTAGTAATATTTAATGCATTCAAAATTTGGCAAGTGCCATTAATTGCTTACAAATTATTTAAGGGCGATGTAAGCGATTTACCTTTTGTAAAAACCTTTAAAACCAACCATATTAGTATAAGTAGATACGAAAAAGAAGTGGCCAATATTGATGGAGAAGCCATGCAGCTTGATAAAGATATTCATTTCAAAATATTTAAGCAAAACCTCAAAGTATTTGCAGGCTAATTGGGTATAATATATCTTAAACCTATGCTTATATCGCCCAATTTAAAAGTAGGAGTTAAAGCGCCAGTTAAGTTAAATCCAAAATTACTATTTTCTATCTTGCGTAAATTCCCCAAATAGGTGTCCGTATTTTTAGTATAATTTAAATTTGCAGTAAATACATTGATTTGACTAAACAATAAAAAATATTTGTTTAAAACATAATAAGCGCCCAAATTTCCAGATATTGCTAATTCATAATAATTACCATCTGACATGCCTTCTAAAACAAAGCTTGAATCGTTCGAATTGTAGTAATAATTACCCTTCGATTTATTATTTACAGTATTGTAACTAACCAAACCTTTAACACTGTAATTAATCCCCCAATTGCTTTTTATAGGAATAAAATTAAGTTTTTCTGCAAACGCAGTATATCTATAATTATGATTTGTACTAATTGAATTGATAATTCTACTTGTATCAGAAAATATTCGATTGATTTCAGAAAACAGGTAAGTATAACCTATACCAAACATCCAAACATTATTTTCTTTTTTAAACTTTCCATAACCTAACTCTATACCAAAGCCATATTTATTATCTTCATTATTATTTTTAATAAAAGGACTTACAAAATCTTCCGAGTTATTTTTCGAGTTGACAAAATCAAAATTTACATCACCACTTAGCATTTGAGCACCTTCGCCAAATTGTGCTTGGCAAAGGCTTACATTTATAAAGGTAAATATTATTAATGTATAAAATTTCATGGAGTAATGGTATTAAAATAGTAAGATAATCCCATTTGAAAGGCATTTAAATTGTACAATGGATTTAAATTTAATGTCACTCCTTGAGAATTTTGGTTCATAGTTCCATCCGTACTTTTTGAAGTGTATGTAAAGGTTTTATAGGTAAAAATGGTATACTTAAAATTCATATTTAAGCCTTTATTAAGCATAACATAAAATCCTAAATTATTTTCTAAAAAAATATTACTAAAAGCTATTTCTTTCTTACTAATGTTACTGTAACTCCAAAGTATTTGATTACTAAAACCCATTTTTGAATTGATTGGAAAATAATACCTCACAAAAGCATCATAGCCCAATTTATCAGATGCTAGCCTTTTTATATTTGATATTAAATTAGTACTAGAAGTGCCTAACCCAAACTCAATTTTAGGTGATAAAAAAACGCTAGCGCTTAAACCCAAATTGATATTGCCAATATAATCGTAATCAAATCTATCATACTTTATATCTGCATTTGCACCAACACCAAAAGTACCCAATTTAAATTGAGCATTTGCGCAAAATTGAATTAATAAAAATAGTATGCAAATAGCTTTTTTCAACTATTTGCAAGTTATAACAATTTGACTAAAAACCCATGAGTTACAAAGGTTATAACAATTTCTATTTTGTTTACGTCATCAATCCTTACTAAACTTGAATATTTAATTTTCCTTTATTTAAAACAAGAAAGTGCGTGGTGAAAATCAACCTTAGAAAATTATATTTATATTAGGTGAATATTTCAACTAGAAAAGAAACAGACTCGTAGAAGCGAACTTATGGTAGCAGTAAGTAATCCTATTAATCGAAGTACTAGAAGGACGAACTTATTGATGTTTGTTTATTAATACCGCCCTTACAGGGCTTTTGTGTCGGGTTAATTCTTTGCTACCATAAGTGCATCCCTATGGGATTGCTCCATAACTCATTTTGAAAAGATTTTTATTTGAAAATTAGGTGGTAGTGGTTTTTGTGATGGTGTAAATTGGTATATTTGAACTAATAAAAAAATGAATATAAACCTTAATTTCTTTAACAAAAAAAATGTGATTATTTTGATATTAATAATTATAGGCTATTTACTATTGATTAGTATGAATAATTATTTTTTTCCGAGGAAATCATACCAAGATTATGAAAAAGAGGAAAAGGAGGTGACTTATATGCTAGAAATAAAGGGACGCGTTAAATATGTGCATACAGAGAAAAGCCATACTTATGTTGAATTATACAATGATTCATTAACTTACTCTCTACCCTATACGAGATCATTAAAATATAGCCCCAATACTTTGTCCTATTTTTTGAAAATTGGAGATTCTATTTATAAACCTAAATTTGATTATTCCATAGTTATTGTTCGAAATGGAGAAAAAACAAATTGGATTTTAGGTAAAGATGAACGATAATTACTGGTTAGGCATCAGAGCACGATACTTTTTGTTAAATGGTTTTGTCACTTTCCTTGAGCAGATGTAAAAAACTATAATTATAGCGAATATGCAAAAGACAAAAATTAAAGAACAGATAGAACAGCAATTGTTATTGAAAGGAACATTGGAACTAAGGTTATTATTTGTTGAATTTAAAGAAAATGGGGGAACCCAAGATGAAGCTATAAAGATAATGCTAGAATTAATGGAACTTTACAAAGAAGATGAATTAAAACATGATGCTATTGCGGATTTGGCAGACTTTGTTTATGGTTGGTGTGTCCCTCCAAAAAGAATATGGTAATTAAAATTCAGCCTTTATTGTTGTCCTCACCAAAATCAATAAATTTGAATAACGATAATAAACGCAGGTGAGGACGCTTGCAATGGCGAAAGGATAATAGTATAATTCGGTTCGGGAAATTGTAGAGACGTAACATGTTACGTCTTTAGCTAAAAAGACGCTGCGTGCAACGTCTCTACATGGTTGTTGGGAAATTCTAAGGTTTTCTCGGGGCAAGGTAGAGACGTTTAATTAAACGTCTTTACAGTCAATGTTGTCGTCCTCGCCAAAATCAATATATTTGAATAAAGCTAATAATTGCAAGCGAGGACGCTTGCAATGGCAGAAAAAATTAATTATGCCAATTGTTTATCTATATATTTCATTATTGAAAAGAATCACAGAAATTTTTCAACGTCATATCAGAGCTAGCTTTACTGATGATGAAGCCTATCATCTAATTTCTTTTTATGAGGTCTTTATTTTTGCAAATATTATTTTTAAAACTCAATATTCCGGTGCGTTATTTATATTTGGTTTCATAATAATTCTAGTTGGCAACTATTTTATATTTGAAAAACTGTATTGGAAAATTATTATCCCAAACAATAAAATATATAAAAGTAAAGCACTTTTAAATACACTTTTTATATTGATTACTATTTGGTTTGTGTATTCATTTAATAGTATTTTTCAAAAAATTCCAACAGAAAAAGAAAACTTAAAATATTATCGACCTTTACCTCCTAATCAACCAGACATAGATACTGGAATTAAAAGGTATTATAACTATTAGTTATTTTATTCAACCGATGTTGTCGTCCTCGCCAAAACAA
>JBGSBN010000143.1:0-9318 GCA_041730515.1 Methylacidiphilales bacterium
CTCTTCTAAACCTTTCCAGTATTTATTTTTATTTTCCATTTAAAATTTTTTCTTCGTTAATAAATTAAGAAATTATATCTGTTTTTTGGCTATTGATTAGTAATGGCATTTAGCACATTCTAATCCACCATTTTGAGCAACAGTTATAAAATCTTTGTTGCTTGCTTTTAAATCTTTGTGTAATTTTTCGTAGTAATCATTGTTAGCTACATCAACCTTAGCTTCGCGATGGCAATTAATACACCAGCCCATTTGTAAACTACGTTGTTGACTTACAACTTTCATTTTTTCGATAGAACCATGGCAAGATTGACATTCAACTTTTCCAATTTTTACATGTTGTGCATGGTTAAAATAAGCATGGTCAGGTAAATTGTGAATTCTAATCCACTTAATTGGCTGTTGTTGATAATTTGGAATATATGCACCTTTCTCAGCATCGTAACCTACTGCATTGTAAATTTTTTGAATTTCTGGAGAAACTTGGCCATTATATTTTTCTTTTGCCTTTACATACATGTGGCAATTCATACAAGTACTAGCAGAAGGAATAGAAGCTTGCTTGCTTTTATCAGCACTTGAGTGACAGTATTGACAGTTAATTTTATACTTACCTGCGTGCAACTCATGAGAATAGTTTATGGGTTGTGCTGGCGCATAACCTTTTTGGACTCCAACTTTTTTGTTTGCAAAATCAAAACCATACAAGCCCAATGCTAAGGTAATAATAGCACCAACAGCTAAAGTTCCTACTACGGGATGTTTTACAAATAATTTGTAACGTGCAGATTTTCTATTTTCCTTCCAATGTATTTTTACATCCTCAGGATCTAGTTCTTCAGGGAATTTATCGTTATAAATTCTTTCAATTACTTTTCTAATATTTACCAATATAAAAATGATAAATAATAAAATAACTGCAAAAATACCTAAACCAATTAACATGGTTTGAGAATAAAAGCCATCACCTGACGCAGCAGCTCCGCCTTCAGTAGGAACAGTTGCACCAGCTCCAGCTTGAACTGGGGCAGCACCACCTGTTTTAACATACTCTAAAATTGATTTTACTTGTCCGTCTGAAAGTTGAGGAAATGCAGTCATTACAGACTGGTTGTACTCATTGTATATTTTTAATGCTTCAGCATCACCTGCCTTAACCATGGCTTGTGAATTTTTAATCCACTTGATTAACCAAGTTTCGCTGTGACGCTTATCTACATCCTTAAGAGCAGGTCCAACAACCTTTTCGTTGATAGCATGGCAAGAAGTACAATTTGCGTTAAATAATTTTTCACCTTCGGCAACATCGGCCAGTGTTACTTTAGCACCCAAAAAGAATGCTGCTAGAAGCAATAGTAGTTTATTCAGTCTCATTTAATTTATTTACAAAATCTTTACAAATCTATTGTATGTTAATTACAGCGCCATACTGATTTTTATCAAGCCTAGCAATTATTAACATTTTGCGAATATAGTAAGATTAACTAAGCTCTAAAGGCTGTTAGTAAATAAATATTATTTAGAAAGATTCTACTTTAAAAGAACTGTAAATCTAATGATTTTATTTTTCGAGTAATTTTTCAACAGTCACATCACTTAGCTCTTGTTTTTTATCTAAGTGTTCATAAGGTGAATTTTTGCTGACAAACTCAGGAACAATTTCTTTCATTTTGGCTACAATAGCCGTTTGATTCTGTGTTTTGTACAATTCAAGCAAGGCATGAATATTGTTTTTTACCAGTTCAAAATTATAATTTCTTACATTTCCAATCATAATTTTTGAATGATGAGTAGGAACAGTATTTTCTTGGTCGTTTAATAGTTCTTCAAATATCTTTTCACCAGGACGTAAACCTGTGTAAACAATTTGTATATCTTTACCTAAGGTTAAGCCAGATAATCTGATCATTTTTTTAGCCAAATCAATAATTTTTACTGATTTGCCCATATCAAAAACATAAATTTCACCACCATTTCCCATATAACCAGCTTCTAATACCAGTTGACAAGCCTCTGGAATAGTCATAAAATACCTAGTAATTTCAGGATGAGTAACCGTAATTGGTCCACCTTCTTCTATTTGTTTTCTAAAACGAGGAATTACCGATCCACTTGAACCTAAAACATTTCCAAATCGGGTAGTAATAAACTTGGTTTTTGATGAATTATCCTTTTTTATCGAATTACTTAATGATTGAACATAAATTTCAGCTATTCGCTTACTTGCACCCATTACATTGGTTGGATTTACTGCTTTGTCGGTACTTACCATTACAAATTTTTCTACCCCAAATTCTACCGCCAAATTTGCTAAAGTAAATGTTCCCCTAACGTTGGTTTTAATGGCTTCAGAAGGATTATTTTCCATTAAAGGAACGTGCTTATAAGCAGCTGCATGGTACACCATTTCTGGCTGAAAACGCTCAAATAAACCTTTCATTCTTTCTAAATTGGTTATATCGGCAATTACAATTTCAATATTTTTCCTGTTGGTATTTTGAAGGTTTTCAGTAATTCTTGCATCTAATTGATAAAGACTTTCCTCACTGCTATCGACCGCAACAATTTTTTTGATTTTAAACTTACATAATTGATTTACAATTTCACTACCAATTGACCCTGCAGCACCTGTAACCATTACCACTTTGCCGTTTAGCTGTTGTCCTATTGCATTGATATCTAATTCAATAATATCACGCTCTATTAAATCTTCAATTTTTACAGTTTTAATTTGATTAAAACTCAATTCACCGTTAATCCATTTTTCAACAGGGGGAATGCTTTGAACGCTGATATTGTTATTTAAACATTTATCAATAATTTCTTGTTTACGATTCTTACTTAAACTTATTCCACTAATAATTAAATTCTCAATAGTGTATTTGGCACTTAAATCCTCTAAATCTTTGTCAAAATCATATATCCTTATTCCTTCTAATGATTTATTTTTCATAGCACTATCATCATCAAAGAATGCAACAACCTTAATGTTAGAACCTCTGTGTTGTTCTAATTTTCTTTTAGTAATAATTCCAGCTTCACCTGCCCCAAAAATCACGTAATTAATTACATCACCTTTGTTTTGATGAGAAGTTTTGATGTACAATAACTTTATAAAAATCCTAAAAGAACCCAATAAAAAACTAGCTATGATAAAATCAAGTACAATAACTGAGAATGGAATAATTGGATAACCAGAAATGAAAAACGATTTATAAAATAAAGAAATACCTAACAATCCAATGCTGCTAAAAGATGTGGTTAGAAAAATTCGGATTCCATCTTGCACACTGGTGTGCCTTATAATTCCAGAGTACAATCTAAAATACATCATAAATACTGCTTTTACCAGCAATACCAAGGGTAAAACAGTAATTATACTTGAAAAGGTTTTGTCGTCTAATCTAAAACTAAATCGAAGGATTACAGCCAATACAAAAGAAATGGTACAGATTCCTAAATCGAATAAAAATATTAACCAACGCGGTATATTTGAGCTAATTGTAAAAAGTAAACGTAAGTATTTCATGATGGATTTAATTACTTTGCAAATATATCTTTTATTTTATTAATATAATGTAAACTAACATTATTAAAATGTAAAACTACGAAAAAATCATTTAAACAATCATTCATTTTATGAAAAACCACTTTAACTTTACAAAGCAGCAGTTTAAATTGATTTCATTTACAATTAGTCTTATGATTACATTTAACCTAAACACAAAAATGTAAATTGAGTAAAGGTATAATTTTAAGTAATATACGTATTTTTCAAAAGATAGATTTATCGAACTTTTTCTTGAAGAATGGATAACTGAAAACACATATAAGAATAACGGCAGCTCCAATATAAAATTGAGAGGACATAATCTCTGAATTACCAAATAATAAAACAGAGAATGCAACACCATAAATTGGTTCTAAATTATTGGTAATTATTACTGTAAAAGGAGTAAAATATTTCATTATTTCTACACTCATGGTAAAGGCCAAAGTGGTGCAAATTACACTTAAAATAAATAACCAAAACCAATCTGGAAAAGACACAGGCGCTAAATTGAACTGTCCATTTCCTTGAACCAAAATTATAATAACGGTAAAAATTAACGCACCCAAAAACTCAATGATTGTGATGTAAGAACTATTGTACTTTTCGATTAATTTACCATTGTAGGTTCCAAAAAAAGCACCTGTAAAAGCAGCTAAAACTCCATATAAAACACCTAAAGCAGCACCGCCTTCAAAACTTAAAATAATGGTTAATCCTATTAAAATGATTGAACCATACAAGGCATCTCCCCAAAAAAACTTTTTCTTTAATAAAATTGGCTGTAAAAAAGAGGCAAATAAAGTAATGGTACTAAAGCCTGCCATGGCTATTGATACATTAGAAACTTTTATGGCGTGGTAAAAAAAATACCAATGAGAACCTACCAAAATACCCATCAATAAAATTTCAAAAAGTTCTTTATTGGATAAATCGTATCTGTATTTTTTGAATAAAATATAAATACCAAGGCTAACAATTGCTAACACTAGTCGCCAAAAAACCAAATCAAGTGCCGAAAGGGTAATTAATTTTCCAAGAACTGGGGTAAAACCCCATAATAAAATGATAAAATGAAGTTGGTAATATTTATTTTTACTAATCAAATTGAGGCTATTTAGGTGCTGTTTTTAAAAGGTAAAACGCTACAATTAGAAAAAATACTGGTGGTATCCAAACAGCTAAATAAGGGGCTAAAACGCCCATAAAACCCATCACATTAAATATTTGAATTAGAAATAAATAGGTAATTGTTAGCCCAAAACCAAGTGCAATATGCGCCCCTGTTCCTCCCCTACTCTTTTTACTTGATACAGCTACAGCCAAAATAGTTAAAATAAAAAATGAAGTAGGAACGGCCACCCTTTTATAAAGTTCTACCAAAAACTTATGTACTGGAGCTCCTTTTTCCTTTTCTTTTCTAATGTATTCGTTCAGTTCAGGATTGGTCATACTGGTTACATAATTTGCCTTCAACACAAACTCATCTGGTTTAATATTTAAAGATGTATCCAATTTTACAAATCTTTTTAAAGGTTCATCTTCACCTGTAAAAATGCGTTGTTGTACATTTTCTAATGTCCATAATTTTTTACTTTTATTCCAAAGTAACCTTGTAGCAAATATTCTATTATATATTTTATTCGCTTTAAATCCTTCAATGGTACAATTATACCCAACACTATCAAGGTAATTATATGATTCCATGTGAATTACCGATGAATCATTTAACATAAAATAGATGTTATTATTTTGAGTAACCACCTTTTCATGTATCCAATCATCTTCAAATTTCAAACGATGTTTATCGGCAATTGGCATTAAATGCATGTTGGCTAGTAAAAATACTACAAATAAAAGTAATGAAGAAAGCAAGTAAGGCTTTAAAAATCTATAATAAGGAGCTCCGCTATTTAAAATAGAAATTATTTCGGTATTCTGGGCTAGTTTTGAGTTAAAAAAAATAGTTGATAAAAATAAAAATACTGGGCTGAATAAACCCATAAAATAAGGTATAAACCAAATATAATAATCAAAAACTAGCACAGAAAGTGGTGGTTTATTTTTGATATAATCATCCATTTTTTCAGATATATCTATAAAAATGGCAATTAATGTAAAAAGCAAAACACAAAATAAAAATGTAGAAAGGTATTTCTTCATTATATATTTGTCAATAATGCCTAAAGTAAAAAAGTCTTTTATTTTTTTCATTCAAATAATGCTGCAAAGTAATGCTTTATTTACTTTGAAAAAATAATGCCAAAAATTTATAAGTTAAATTATTAATTAACTTAAAGCTGCAGCTTCCGTCATGGCATGTGCCTGATCTTTTCCTAAATAATTATCAATTAGTTTATGGATGAAATACAAAACAGGTATCATTAACCATGCAACTGTAAATTTATAGATATAATTAACTGTAGCAATGGCCATTACTTGGCTTAATGGCCATTGGTCTGGAGTGTTTAATTTACCAATATAAAAGGCTATAAATAATACCACAAAGCTATCAACCAATTGAGAAACCAAGGTACTTATGGTGGCGCGAAGCCATAATCTTTTTTCTCCAGTTATTTTTCGTACAGCATGAAAAACCCTTACATCCAAAATCTGTCCAATTAAAAATGCAGCCAACGAACCAATAATAATCCATAAACCTTGTCCAAAAATATTATTGTAAGCCAAATTCATATCAAGTGTTCCATTTTCCAAAGTTTTGGTATTCCAAAAATCGGCTCCTTTAGCACCCATTGCTAAATATACGGCCAAAAAAGAATAGGAAATAAGTGCAGCAGCTATATAACTATATAATTTAACCGCTTTTTGTCCAAAATATTCGTTAATAATATCTGTCATTACAAAAACCAAAGGCCATAAAATTACACCAGCAGTTAAATTAAACGATAAATAATAATTACCTATTGGAATTTGGGCTTGACTAAAACCCAAAGTACCTTCTAACGAAAAAATTTTTACTCCTATAAACTCAGCAATAATGGCATTAGCAATAAAGAAGGAGCCTAAAACCAAAAATAAAATATTGCGCTTTGATTCTTTCATATGGAACAATTATATAATTTTAAATTGTAAAAATAACATTTCAAAAAAGAACCTAGCAAATGAGAAAAGGTTTTAGGCATAAAAAAAGCTCCGAATTTCTTCGAAGCTTTTTGTGATCCCGCTGGGTTCAGAACTCAAGCAGTAAAATAGCGCATCTTGGTACTTTAATTTATAAAAGTCCCTTTATTAGTCCCTAATTGTGTAAAAAGGTTATAAACTGGTGTTTTTTCCTTTTTACCATGCTTTGCAATTGGGTTAGCTAGCTTTCCCACCAAATCAGGGTGGATGCTCATTGCTTTTTCTAGCATACTTTGTAAAAAAGTATTTTGAGCTTTCATGTCGTTAACCAATGCGGTTAAACTTTCTATTTGTTTTTCCATAAAGCTAACTTTTACAGTATCTGCGGTATGTAAAAAACCAAACTTAGTTACATCCTCTCCTATAAGTGGGCTGCCCTCGTTTTCTAATATCCATTGGCGGTTTACCTTTGGAAATGCCATACAAAATATGTTTACAAATTTTAAAGTTGGTTCGCCCTCTTTTAAAATTTTGCTTACAACAGATGGTGTGTAGCCTGTTTTTTTAGCAACTTCACCATGTGGAATTTCAAGCATGGTTACTGCTAGTTTTAAGCGTTCTCGTGTTCCTGGTTTCATAATATGGTTTATTAAATTTCGTAAAAATATTGATATACTTTTTGGTCATAACTTTTTAGGTTAATTTTTTCGCCTAATGAAGTAGCTATAATTAAGTGGTCAAAAGGGTCATTGTGTTTGGCTCTTTTGGGCAGTATTTCCATTTGCCTTAAATGCTTACTGCTAATGTTTAATGTTTGTATATTATTGGCTTCGTTTTTTAGCATAAAGTCGTTAATAGACATTTTTATATCAAGGTTTCCATTTCGGCTTTTAATTGCTATTTCCCAATAACTAACTATGCTAACATAAAGTTTGTTATTCTTTATTTCTTTGGCTTCGCTAGGCTTTAGTTTATTATCTATTCCATTAAGCCAAAGTAGCACTTGTGTATCTAAAAGTAATTTTCTCATATTTTGGTTTTACGGTTTTAATATTTCTCCAATCTAGCGTTAGCATTGTATCGCCTAATCCATCATCGGCAAAAGCTCCATTATACTTTTTTTTAAGTGCTTTTTTTGCCACTTTTTTAGCTCCATTTAAGCTTGTTTTTTTAGTAGGTTTTTTGGTTACTGTCATGGTTACGGTTATTTATTGATGCAAAAATCAATAAAATTATTCATTTAAACAACAAAAATCGCTAAAAATAGATATTTATTTATTTGAACTATTATTTTTAATTATTGACAATCAAATAATTATAAATAAAATCGCTATTTTTAGCGATTTTATTTTATTTTTTCAATAGAAATACCTTTTTTCGCTGTACCAAAAACAAAAAAATAACCGCTGGTTAAGGCGGTTATAGTTAGAAGTTCTAATTTTTATTGAAATGACAAAAACAGCAAAAATACAAAAGCCCAATTACGTGATTGTAATTGAGCTAAGCAAAGATAGTTTTCAGTTTTTATGGTTTAAAAACTTGGAGCTACTAAAAAAGCCTAGCAAAGGAATTTGGGTAGTATCAATTGGAAATAAAACCAATGAGTTTTCAAAAACTTTTGATGAGTTACCAGGAAAACTAAAAGCAGCACTTAGCGCAATGCAGGTTAATTAGTTTATTTAAAAGCAAGGTAAACTTTTTTACTAGTGCCTTTACCAGTTTTTGAAAGGCTTTTATCACTAATGTTTTTGTGTGTGTTACTTCGGCTTATTCGGCCAAGGCTAGTTTTTGATTTTTTCATAAAATATTTTGTTTGGTGAAACAAAATCTTAGCAAAGGGCGTGCCAGCGTAAAAAGGCACTCCCAAAGCTAAGTAAAATAAGAAACAATGAAACTAAGAAGACATCATAACAATAAAGGTTATAGGCTTGTAAAAAACGCCAGACCTGCTAAACAAATGAAACGTTTAGCTGCAAAATTAAAAGTAAAATTTTATCAAAAATGAAAACCATTTACGAAATATACAAAATTTGGGTAATCAATCACTTTGAAATTCAGTCAATTTTATTGGTTATACAGTTAATAATATTAGTGTATTGGGTTAAATCAAAAATCAAAAATTATAAATAACCAAACCATGATTATAAACCATCATCAAACCAACCAAGCTTTTACCACGCTTACAGTTGAACCAAACGGAATGTTTAAAGTAATCCATCTTAGCCCAACGGCTTTTAAATTTCAAGTAAAATTTGATTTGATTGATGCCCTTACCTATATAACCGAATGGTTGAATATAGTTTAGGTGTTAGAACATTTATTGAACCAGCAACGCCACAAAGGCCGTTAGCCGAAACAGCTCCTTTACGTTCATTTAACCACTATCAAAATTTGCAATTATGCTAACTGCTACACAACTTCAAAAAATAGCTAGTGATAAAATGCTAAACGCCAAAATTAGCAAGCCACAAATTGCTAGTAAGCTAAACCAAGAGGCCAAAGATTTAAAAGCTTATGCAGCCCTTTTAAATGGTGGCTATACCGAAGGTAAATTTATAAAGTTACTGCAAGATACCGAAACCGAAATAAAGCGCAGGGAAGATACTTTTTTGGGCATTATGGAACATAACCGAGAACAGGCCAAAGAATACCATAAGGATAGTAATTTACAGGCTTACCAACATAAA
>JBGSBN010000144.1:0-9312 GCA_041730515.1 Methylacidiphilales bacterium
TTTATTAGGCCTCCAAGAAAAACTGCAAGCTTTGCTAAAGCGACAACTTGCACTGGAAAAAGAAAACCATCAATTAAAGGGGACTTTGGAGGAAAAGCTACAAGTGATTGGACAACTTGAAAACGCACTCAAAAAAGAACAAGCTGCCCTGATTACTGCCCAGATGCGTCCAGCCCAACAAATGGACCCTGCAGAAAAAGCAGCCATGAACAAAAAAATTGATGATTTTATCAAAGAAATCGACCACTGTATTCAAAACCTGAATCCTTAACCATGTCCGATCAATTGAACGATACCCCGGAAAATCTAATCCCTGTCAATATTTTAATTGCAGATAGGAACTATAGGGTAAAAATTAAAATCAAGCGAAGCTATCATGTATTGAGCCAATTTGTGAGTATCCCAAAAATCAATTTTTAAAGCACTACTTAGCACCTCTCCTGCTCCACTTGTTTTACTCATAATTACAGGCAATCCATATTGTACCGCCTCTACTGCACTAAGCCCAAAAGGTTCACTCATACTTGGCATACAATATACATCGCTTATGGCTAATAATTCATTTAACTTTTGTTTATTTAAAAAACCTGTAAAATAAAATTTATCACCCAAACCAAACGAAGCAATTTTTTCGATGAGTGGCTTGTGTAAATCGCCACTGCCCGCCATCACAAATTTCACATTTTTATGATGTTGCAATACAATTCGAGCAGCTTCCACAAAAAACTCTGGACCTTTTTGCATGGTTATTCTTCCAAAAAATATAACCAATTTATCCTTATGTGGGCTTTCCTTTACGGTATGTTTTACGGTTTCCACTCCATTATGAATGGCATTAATTTTATACTCGGGTATTCCATAATGGTTATGACAAATGCTACCTGTGTAATGACTAACAGGTATAACCCTATCGGCCAACTGCATGGCACGTTTTTCTAAATCATATACCCAATTTCTACTATCGGCACCCGAGCGATCGTACTCGGTAGAATGTACATGCAATACCATTGGTTTACCAGTAAGCATTTTTAGTTCAATAGCAGGTAAAAATGTCATCCAATCGTGGGCATGAATTACATCAAAATCTTGCGTAAGCGCGTATTGAACCGAAATTCTTGAAAACTCAATGGCTTTTTTAATTACATCGCCTGCATACAAAGCATCTATCTCAAAAGGTTCTATATTATTATTATAAACTTCATAAAACTTTTGATTTACCGATTCGTGGTTATCAATTTTGGTGTAAGGGTTAACACCTGCGTTTACTTGGTGTGAGTTTAAACCATGATCGCCATGCTTACTTTGCTTGCTAAAAATTTCGCGTAATTGATCTCTACTAAATGCATTTAGCCCAATTAATTCAATGTTGGGAATTTTAAAGTCAGGCACACTTTTAGGGATAATCATTTTTACATCGGCCAATGGCGAAAGCGCCTTACATAATCCTAAGCAGGCTACCCCTAAGCCACCACTTATTACCGGAGGAAACTCCCAGCCAAACATTAATACTTTAGGTCGTTTTTGCATGTAAATTAATTAGTTCAAATGTTCTATTTTATATTGAGCAATATATTTATTTAAGATTTAAACAACAAAATGTTTTTGTATTATATTTAGATTAAATTGTTGATTATAAAATCTTGATAACTTTTTTAGTAATTATTTTATTTATTTATTTATTTGTGTTGATTTTTAAAATACGATATTTAACCTATGCTTGTACAAACCAAATATTCCAGCAAATTTTATCCTGATACCATTATTGACGTAAAAAAAGAAGGTAATTTTTTTATTTTTACTACTAGCGAAACCATTTTAGAGGCAAGGGTAATGACCGACAAAATCATTAGATTTAGATATGCTGCTGATGGTTTTTTTCAAAAAGATTTTAGTTATGCTGTTAGCAAATATTTTGATGAAAAATTAGTAGAACTTCACTTTTATGAAAATAATGGATTTTATTATATCCAAACGCAATCAATTACGGCCAAAATAAGCAAGGAGAACATGAAAATTACCATGCTTGATAGGCAAAATAATATCATTAGCGAAGATGAAGCAGGTTTTCATTGGCAACATTATTTGGTAAAAGGTGGTAAAATAAATTATTGCAGTAAAAAAATTCAGCCAGACGAATATTTTTATGGTATGGGCGATAAGCCTTCGGAAATGAACTTAAGGGGTAAATATTTTGAAAACTATGGTATGGATACTTATGGTTTTCAAAAAGACCAAGACCCCTTATATAAAAACATTCCATTTTTTATGGGAGTGCATTCGCAAGGTAAAATTGGATACGGTATATTTTACGATAACTCTTTCCGTACCATTTTTGATTTTGGAAAAGGAAATGCTGATATATTAAGCTTTTATGCGCGTGGTGGCGAAATGAATTATTACTTTATTTACGGACCTGATTTATTAAAAGTAGTAGAACAATATGCCAGTTTAACAGGCACTCCAGAACTACCTCCAATGTGGAGTTTGGGTTATCACCAATGCAAATGGAGTTATTACCCCGAAAGTAAAGTACGCGAAATTACTTCTGAATTTAGAAAACGTAAAATTCCGTGTGATGCCATTTATTTAGACATTGATTACATGGAAGGTTTCCGCTGTTTTACTTGGAGCAAAGAGTATTTTCCTGACCCTAAAAAAATGATTAGTGAACTTTCGGCTGATGGTTTTAAAACAGTGGTTATTATTGACCCGGGAATAAAAATAGATAAAGATTATTGGGTTTGGCAAGAAGCTATTGCCAAAGATTATTTTTGTAAAAGAGCAGATGGCACTTTAATGGAAGGCGATGTTTGGCCAGGTAAATGTCACTTCCCTGATTTTACCAATCCTGAAGTTCGTGAATGGTGGAGCGGATTATTTAAAGGCTTAATTGAAGCAGGAGTGCGCGGTGTTTGGAACGACATGAACGAACCTGCTGTTTTTGAAATCGGTACTTTCCCCGAAGATGTTCGTCATGATTACGATGGTAACCCTTGTAGCCATAGAAAAGCACATAATGTGTATGGAATGCAAATGGCTAGAGCTACTCAAAAAGGGATAAAACGATACCTACAACCTTTGCGTCCGTTTGTAATTACACGTTCTGGATATAGTGGTTTACAGCGTTATTCAAGTGTGTGGACAGGCGATAATATAGCAACTTGGGAACATTTATGGATAGCTAGTCAACAATGTTTAAGGTTAAACATTTCGGGTGTATCGTTTTGCGGTAGCGATGTAGGCGGATTTATAGGCGAACCTGATGGAGAATTATATACTCGCTGGGTTCAATTAGCTGCTTTCCATCCGTTTTTTAGAACACATAGCGCTGGAAACGAAACTAAATTTGACCAAGAACCTTGGAGTTTTGGAACTAAATACGAATACATTGTAAAAAAATTCATTCATTTACGCTATCAATTATTGCCATATATGTACACCGCATTTTGGCAAAATAGTAAATTCGGAACTCCCATTTTACGTCCATTGGCGTTTATTGACCAAACTGATACAGAAACCCTTTACCGTAACGATGAATTTGCAGTTGGCGATCACATTTTGGTTTGCCCAGTAATGCGCCCTGGAATTAATGAACGTACAGTTTATTTGCCAAGAGGACGTTGGTTTAATATTTGGAACGACCACGAGTATAATGGAGGCAAAGAACATATGGTGGGTTGTCCATTGGATAGAATGCCTGTGTTTATAAAAGCAGGTGCTGTTATTCCACAATGGCCTAAGCAACAATATGTAGGCGAATTAGAAGTAGTGGAAACTACTTTACATGTTTATTTCAATAAAGAAAAAGAAGTAACTAGTTACCTTTACGAAGATGCAGGCGATAATTATGGCTACCGTATGGGAATGTATAATTTGCATAAATTTTATGTAAAAGGTAATAGCAAAAACTTAATCCTATCTCATATTTTAGAAGGTGCTTTTGAAAGCAATAAAACTTTTAAAGTGGTAGTTCATGGAATGCCATTTAACTGCTCTGAGTTTGTGGTAGATGGAAAAAGCCATAAAGTAACTGAGAAAAACTTGGCCGTTGGCACTGTTAAATTCAAAGTAGATAGAGATTTTAAACGTGTTATTTTGAGATAGTTTTTTTTAGTTGATTCACGCCTTGCGTGATTAAGTTGATAGTTGTCAGTTGATAGCTAATGGACCATAGACCATGATTGATGGCTGATGATTAATTGGTAGGAACGTGCTCTTTATACTTGCTTACCCATACTAATAATGTTTTAAAAAACCTATGAATAAAAAACCGTTTTAGACAAATACTAAGGCGGTTTTTTAGTTTAAGGAAATGGTTATATACTGAAAATAATTAGGCTAAATAAAACTTGCTATCATTAATGAAAAAACAATTGAACTAATTTAAACCAATAGTTTAACAATAAATAAATCAATGTCGTTTAGTTAAGCTTTTTTACTCGTATTGATATTCGTTTCGACTTCGCTCAACGACCCCATATATCAAGCGAAGGACGAAATGTATTTCCGTTAACTAAACGACATTGATAAATAAATCAGCGAATAACCATTTAACAGACCGAATGATAGAATCTTTAAACTTAAAAATGCATGATGAAATGAGGGTAAAATAGAAGCTATCGGTACAGCGTTTCTCTTTTTAGGCTACTTAAGTTGACGCCTATGCGATTATGGGACAATAATTTATCAAAAAAACCACTCCTTTTTACTATCATGCGCCTGATTTTAAACTCAATTTTTAAATGAACAAAAAGGTTAATTTTTTAATAATAGTAGCTGCTTTGGGCTACTTTGTAGATATTTATGATTTGATTGTATTTAATGTAGTAAAACAAGAAAGTTTGCTCGATTTTATACCTGCCAATTTAATGGATAAAACCGATACTTTTTTGTTCAATTGTCAAATGACAGGAATGTTGTTGGGTGGTATTATATGGGGTATTTTAGGCGATAAAAAAGGAAGAGTTTCTGTACTTTTTGGTTCTATTGTTTTGTATTCGTTGGCCAATTTGGCCAATGCCTTTGTTACCGATATTCCAAGTTATGCTTTGGCTAGGTTTTTGGCAGGAATAGGTTTGGCTGGCGAGTTAGGTGCAGGTATTACTTTGGTAAGCGAAACCATGGAAAAATCAAAACGAGGAATTGGTACCATGATAATAGTTTCAGTTGGAGCTTTAGGTGCAATTGCAGCTGCTATAGTTGGTAAAAATGGGCATTATTTAGTTTCGTTTTTAGATTCGGCATTTTCTATTTCACTTAAAAATTGGCAAGTAACCTATTTAGTAGGTGGTGTTTTGGGTTTAATACTTTTGTTTTTAAGAGCAGGAACTTATGAAAGCGGTATGTATAAATCGGTTGAAACCAATAAAACTGTAAAAAAAGGAAACTTGTTAAACTTATTAAGTAATAAAAACAATTTGATCAAATATTTGGCTTGCATAGCTATTGGCTTACCCATTTGGTTTACTATTGGGGTTTTAATAAATAAATCACATTTGTTTGCCCGTAGTTTAAGTGTGGAAATAAAGGTGGCTGATAGTGTCATGTTTGCATACATTGGTCTTTCATTTGGCGATTTGCTAAGTGGCATGTTCAGTCAGTGGTTTAAAAGCCGTAAAAAGGTAATCTTTGCTTATTTAGGATTAAGTTTGGTATTGTATTTTATTTACTTGTTTAATAATCAAGTTTCGGTAAATTATTTTAAATGGATGTGCTTTTTATTAGGCACCGCCACAGGTTATTGGGCGCTTTTTGTAACGGTAGCTTGCGAGCAGTTTGGAACCAATATCCGTTCCACAGTTACCAATACCGTTCCTAATTTTGTTCGTGGAGCTGTGGTTCCTATTACCTTAGGTTTTGCTGCTTTGCAAAGCAATATTGGTTTAAATATTACCTCATCGGCTTTGGTAGTTGGGCTAATTTGTTTGATTTTGGCCATTGTTTCGACAGCCTTTATTTCCGAAAGTTTCCATAAAGATTTAGATTATGTCGAAGAGTAAGTTAATAGGCAATTGGCAAGGAGCAAAATTGATATCCAAAGGAAATAAAAGAACACAGATAGAATAGGAAAAGGTAGTTAAAAACCCTAAAATCAATCAATAATGGTTACAATTATAAAACAAGGTACAACTAAAAAAAGTATTGAAGAAAAATTGAGCAAAATGAAACCTAAAAAACGTTTCAATGCGAAAAAACATACTGGAGTTATAGTATTAAGAGAAAAACCATTAACTATTCAAGAACGTTTAAGAAATGAATGGAACTAGTTTTTTGCTTTTAAGCGATATTCCATGTTATTTACAGCAGAATAAAAACTTGTTTTATTTACTTAATCCATATTTGTCTACAAACGGTAAACCACTAAGATGATTATTGCATCTATAAATAGTTTCGCAGTTTTTAAGTTGATAGCAAATGGTATCCACATCTCCCCAAGCCCAATTGCAATTTCCAATTACTTTTCCAATTGTATCATAAATTCCTGAAGCAGCATGATAATAATTCATACCCGCTAAATATACTTTTTGACCTTTGCATTCACACTCCGCAATACTGCCATTTTTATATTTTATATAAATAGTGTTTAATCCTGCTTTAGTTATTGCTTCATCTTGCCTGCAACCAATTATTGCTATAAATAAAAATAGTATTGTTAATTTTATTAAAGATTTCATTTTATGGAAATCTACAATCAAAAATAGTTAAATTATTATTTATTCCAATCAAATCTATAAATTGTTGAATTACTAAAGATTAGAATGTTTGGGTGATAGTAAAAGTAATTTAAATAATTACTATTTTTGTTTTATGATTATTAAAACTTTGGAAATTGATACAGAAGAACACGCTAAAGAATTAGAAGAAATTTTAAGTAAACTAACTTATTTAAAAGTTGCTAGTACAATAAGTGTTAAAGACTTTGCTTTAGGTCACGTAAATGAACCAACCGATTATCAATTTACTCAATTTTTTACAGAAGATAGTGAAGACGAAGTTCTCATTCCAAGTAGCGAAGTATTTAGAAAATTCAAGAATTAAGGTAAAGTTACTCAGAATAGATAAATTTTTCCTTAGTTGTTTCATTTTCAAACTTAAGTATGCCATACTTTGAATTAAAATAAATCTTACTATCAGGATAATTCTTTATGAAAAAGCTTTTACCGTAGTTTTTACCATTTATAATAACGCTGTCAATTTCTTTATAAAAACTCCCTTCAACAAGTGCCAAGCCAAATCCATAAAAAGTAAAATTTTTACTATTGAATTTTAAGTCTAATGCAGTGTTATCTGTATCATAAGTATATTTACCTTTTGCGTAATCACCTACATATTTAATAACGACACCTTTGTTTAAATCGCTATCACAAGTAATATTCATTACATAAGTTTCAGTTGTGTCATAACTTGTGCAGCCATCATATAACCAATTTTTATTTATTGATATTAAAAATAAGGGGGCATTAACAGTGTAATAAACATCTTCTATAAATGTAGTATCTTGATATCTTTTAAATAAAAGTTTTTGACCAGCTTTGTATGGAAAATAATTTTGAACAGCTGGAAGAACTATACTTCTAAAATTTCTTGCTGTACATCTCTCTTCTTCTTTATGGCAACAAAGAAATACTGACACAAGAAATATTAATAAACTGTTTTTTTTCATTGAAGTAAATTATACAACAATATTAATAATTTTTATTACGAGTTAACATTAAAATACCGATTTAAAGACTCAAAAATCCCAAAAACATTTGCTAAAAAAACCTATTTTAAGTAAACAGATAATATTACTTTTGCGGCTCGTTTTTAAAAGCAAATATTTTTTATGAATCAAGCTCGTAGCATGCAAAATGCTTTAATTTCAGTTTTTTACAAAGATGGTTTAGATGTTTTAGCAAAAGCCTTAAACCAATTAGGTGTTAATATTTATAGTACAGGCGGTACTCAAGATTATATTGAGCAGTTAGGAATTAAGGTTAACAGAGTGGAGGATTTAACTGAATACCCAAGTATTTTAGGCGGAAGGGTAAAAACTTTGCATCCAAAAGTATTTGGTGGAATTTTAGCACGCAGAGCCAATGAGCAAGACCAAAAAGAAATGGCTGAGTTTAAAATGCCTTATTTTGATTTGGTAGTGGTTGATTTGTATCCATTTGAAGAAACGCTAGCAAGTACCAATGATGAAAGTAAAATTATTGAGAAAATTGATATTGGTGGTGTTTCGTTAATTAGAGCTGGCGCTAAAAACCATAATGATACTTGCATTATTTGTAATAAAAACGATTATGCTGTTTTGGCTGAAACTTTATTAGCTCAAAACGGGAGTACTAGCATTGAACAACGCAGAATGTATGCAGCAAAAGCATTTGCCACAACTGCTGCTTACGATACCATTATTCAAAATTATTTCAATCAAACTCAGTTTGCTGCTTTAAGCACTATGCCTGCGCAAGTATTGCGTTATGGCGAAAATCCTCATCAACAAGGTGTTTTTTATGGCGATTTAAACGGTATGTTTACTCAATTGCATGGTAAAGAATTATCATATAATAATTTACTTGATGTAGATGCTGCTACACATTTAATTGAAGATTTTGAAGAACCAACTGTGGCTGTTATTAAACATAACAATCCATGCGGATTAGCAAGCAGAACAACCATTGCTCAAGCTTGGGCCGATGCATTAGCTGGCGATCCTGTTTCGGCTTTTGGAGGTGTTATTGTGGCTAACAGAAATATTGATGTAGAAACGGCTACTGCTATGGATAAAATTTTCTTGGAGGTATTAATTGCTCCAAGTTACGATGAAGCTGCATTGCAAATTTTAAAAAGTAAAAAGAATAGAATTATTTTAGAGAAAAAAGGCACTTTACCAAAAGGTAAAACCATGCGTACAGTGTTAAATGGCCATTTAGAGCAAGATAAAGACAGCGTGATTTTAACAGCAGATAACTTAACTTTGGTTACCGAGGAAGGTGCTGATAATAATGTGATTGCTGATTTATTGTTCGCTGATAAAATTGTAAAACATGCCAAATCGAATACCATTGTTTTGGCAAAAAACAAGCAGTTATTAGGAATTGGTTGCGGACAAACTTCGAGAGTGGATGCTTTAAAACAAGCTATCGGCAAAGCCAAAGCTTTTGAATTTGATTTAATTAATTCGGTTATGAGTAGTGATGCATTTTTCCCTTTTCCTGATTGTGTAGAAATAGCTGGAAACGAAGGAATAAAAACAGTTATTCAGCCGGGTGGTTCGGTAAAAGATGATGCCTCAGTTCAATACTGTAACCAACATAAAATTGCCATGTA
>JBGSBN010000145.1:0-9280 GCA_041730515.1 Methylacidiphilales bacterium
TGTAGATTCAGGTCGTAATGGAAAAGAGTATTCAGCCATTTATGTAAGTAAAGGTAAATTAATTGGAATGGGTTATGTGCCAATTGAGGTGCCTCAAAATAATATTGACGAAATAATTCATTTTATTAAAAAATACAAAGAGAACTTTTTTATGATGAATCAAATTGCAGCTTTTGCAAATGACAATCCAGAAAAACTTGTTATTCTCGATGAAATTTAAATGAATTTGAATTTACCTAACCAACACAATGTTTCCATCCACTTCTTTTTTACCTCCATTTAAACCTATAATGGTAATTATATAAGTATAAGAACCCGATGAAGCAAGTTCACCATTGTAATTTCCATCCCAACCTTTATCGGTTCCTTGGTAAACCAAACCACCAAGATGATCATAAATTTGCATTTGATATGATTTGAAATTAGCACCAATCGGCTCGAATATGTCGTTTAAGTTATCGCTATTAGGAGTAAATGCAGACGGAATGTACAAATCAAGTTTATTGAAAACAAAGTTACTTATTGAAAAAGTATCAACGCAATTAAAACTATTATAAGCCGATAAAACCACTTGGTAAAAACCTGTATTTTCAAAAACCTTACTAATTACAGGATTATTAACACCTTGGTTCACTGAATTGATTTCCCAAACCCATTTTCTTATGGAGGTATCTGTTGCTGAAAATATTACCTCCTCATTTCTTATCCAATCACTTACAGGATTTGAATTAAAAATGGCACTTGGTTTGGCAATTACGGTTACCGATTTAAAAACAGTATCGCTTGGGCAATACAAATTTGTGCCAATGGCAAAGTAATTGGTAGTTGAATTGGCTACTTCAAAAATGGCATTGCCAGTATTTCCATTGCTCCACAAATAATTGGTAGCTCCACTCACTTGCAACGAAAATTTTTGATCCTTACAAACAGAATCCGGACCAAAAACAGATAAGGAAGGTTTTGCTTCCAATAATACTTTTGAAACCGCTTGCGGACTAACACAATTTGCAAAATTAGTTTCAGTTACCAATACCTCAAATGTACCAGCTATATTTCCCCAATCCACCCTAATATCGTTGGTTCCTTGACCAGCCACTATGGCGCCACCAGTCACCTGCCAATTATAGCTGGAACCATTATTTAAAAGTACAGTATACCTAGCATTTTTCTCCCCAACACATAATGTATCAATGTATTGAGCAAAGCAATTGCTAAAATAAAATATCCCTAAAAATAAAAATAATATGTGAATATTTAGCTTCAACTAACTTTAATTGGCAATAATTGGATTTGAAACAGGTAAGGCATTAATTAAAAATGATTGAATGGTAATAGGCGATGCCACTATGGCACTTACCGCGCCCGCCTCAGTCGAAGTTGGAGTTAATGGCGTTGAAAAACCAAATATTTTTAAAGTGTAAGTTCCTGCAACTTGGCTATTTAAAGTAGTGTAAAGTGTTGTTAATTGACCTGCACTAAGCGACACTGTGCCACTAACTGCCGCAGGACCAGCAACTAAAGTTAAAGTACCACTTGTTCCTGGAATTACTGAATTTGAATTATCGTACAATTGATAGCTTAAAGTAAAATTATTACTATTGGCAGTAATGCTTTTGATATCGGTAAAATTAGCTACCACTGCATTTAACGAACCGGGAGCTGTGGCTTGGCTAAAACAATAAGTTAATAATGAATTGGCGGTAAAAGTTGGTGTAGCAAAAACTTCTAACCCCAAAGTATTGGTGGTAACACAACCCGAAACTGTTTCTGCAACAGATAATGAACATGTTTTAGAAGTAGCAGTACTGTTGGTAAATGTATTGGTGTAAGATGAACCTCTGGTTCCACCAATTGTAGCAGTTCCTGGTGTTAAGCCAACGGGTACCGTGGTTTCTGTCCATGAAATAGTGGAAGAAGAGTTAGTAGCTGAGTTAATAGTAAAGTTATAACTATTTCCTGACCACATTTTCTTCTGGGCATTGGCTATAAAAGCCATTAAAGTAAAAGCTAAAAGCAGTGTTGATTTGAATGTAAATTTGTTTTTCATGATGGTATAATTTATTTTTTTAGTTTGCATTTATTGAATTTGCCGCTGGCAATGAGTTAATTGTTATGCTTTGATTGATAGTTTTTTGGCAACCTAAATCACTGGTTGCTGTAAGTGAAACAGTGTAATTGCCAATTAGATTATAAGTTTTAGTGAATGAACTTACACTAGTTGTTGAGGTATTTCCATCGCCAAACGACCAAGCATAAGAACTGATACTTCCAGATGATATGGTGGAAGTATTATTAAAAGTAGTTGGCAGACCTACACAGTAATTTAAATTACTAAAATTAGGCGAAGGAACAGCTGCTGAAATAACTGTAAAACTGTAATTACTATTACTATTATTGTTGATACTCAAGGTGCTTAAATCGCAATAGCGTTCATTAACAACACCATTTGGAGCTAATTTTGTTAAACTATATTTTGAAGTAAATACATAAAAATAAATAGAATTGGAAGCAGATGGTATTGGAATTTTTACTGAGCCATTGGTTCCATTAAATGTTAATTGCACCAAGGTTGATGAAGCAAAATTATTGGTTAACGAATAACGTAAAAAAGCATTTTCAGCAGCATTTAAAGCCTGATTTGATGTTACGTTAACAGTAACTGAATCGGCACCTGCACAAACTATGGTTGGATTTTGTGAAACAACCGAAATTACAGTGGGGTTAAATGTGGTTTCCCAAACAGCCATATAATTATTTCCAATAGAGTCGCCAATGTTAAATGTATAATAACGGCCGCTTGTAACATTTGGTAAAAAACCACCTGTTCCGCCAGATGAAGTATTTAACTGCGCTGCAGCATAGGCCGCAGCCGAAGAAGCATGAGGAAAAATAATTGAATCGAAACTAAAAAGTGTTAACCCTCCAATGTATGGTCGCCAATTAGTGCTGTAATTGGGCGAACCAACTGTTCCTGTTACAAATTCCCATTTAACTTGTCCACTTGCTGCATTAGCAGCAGCTTGTACCCTAAATTGTTTTAATTTACCAAAATTACTTAATGCATTGGTGGTATAAGTTGGGTAATTTGCTACATCGGTTCCTAGCACAGTTGGCTGCGCTATTATGTTAACATAACAGCCCCAAAAAAGAAAAAAAATAATATTTCGTATCAGTTTTACCAAATTTTAAAATTTGGTGCTAACATACTTATTTTCTTACAAAAGTTTATGTTAAATTTAAAACAACTAATTTTCTTCGGTTTCGGTTAATTTCCAACTAAATAGCATTGCCAATTCTTTGGCCTTATTAATTGCTTTGGTGGCTATTTCTCCTTCAAAATTCTCATTAACTATTTCGCAAAAAAGTGCTATCCAAATATCGAAATGAGGCGCTTTTATGCCCCTGTTGCTATGCGAATCGTAAATATTTCCTTTAAAACCTGGTTTATCTAACAAAATAAAATACCAAAATTCTTTCATCCGTGGTAAGTGGTGTTCCCAATTGGTGTTGACAAAAAATGGAGCCAAGGTAGTATTGGATTTAATTTTATCGTAAAATAAGTTTACCAATAAATCAATGTCTTGCGTTGCGTTTATATCTTTCATTATAAAAAAAGGCTATTTGAATGAATTCAAACAGCCTTTTCCGAAATTATTTATGCCTAAAAAATTACAATTTAGGAATTGGAGCTAACTGCTGAATATTGATAGCAAATGTAGCATTGAAAGTATTGAATTGTTCGGCCGAAAATGCATGATTATACTCAGCGCCAAGTGCAAACGGACCTACTTTAAACCTCATACCAATTGCTGTTCTTAATGACGAAACAGTGCTAATTAAATTAATTGGATCTTTAATGTTTTCAGTATAATATTCAGGTAACTGTGTAGTAGAATTTAACCTAACCGATCTTACAGGATAAAACCCTTTCATGCCAATTTCGGTGGTTGAACTATTTTGAGTAATGCCTAAGTAAGGAGTAAAAAACAGTAATTTTTTGGAAATAATTAAACCAACCTGATAACCATGGCTGTTAATGCTTAATTTCTGCGAATTTTTATACTCACTGCTCGAAAGCGAGCCAGGATCGCCACTCGAATTTAAATAATTATCGCCAAACGAAAGCTCAAGTGTGTTATTTGAATAGGTAAATAATCCTGAAATATCTATTGGAAGTTTATCAACGCCCCAAATCCATTGAGAAAGCGAATGTTTTACACCAATACCAAACCCAGTTGATGAAAAATCACCACTTTTAATAGGCATAAACCTAAACATTACTTCCGTATTTTTAACCAACCCTAAACTAAACTGCAAAAAGGGAGTTGCCCCCAATGAAATCGAGCTATTTTGACCTGAAAATGCAGCAATGGTATCAGTATAAATTCTTTGAGGACCAACATTTGAAGGATTTAGAACAGAAACTGCAAATCGAGAACTTGAACCCTCGCCTGCTAAAGTAGGCTGTTTGGTATCGCCATTTCCATTAACTGGCGAAAGTAAAAATGAACTTGATTGACTAGTATTGGCCCCAATTCCATTTAAAGTAAAAGTATTAGCATCATCTCTTACAATCGAACCCCCAATACCCATTCTTACATCGAAACCAAATAAACCTAAAGGCTTGGCAGTACTATACCATGCATCGTTTACACCGCTGGCAAGGCCACGTGTAACGGGCTGTAAATAAGCACCTACTAATTTATTTGCCTCATCTTTACCAGCACGTATAAAGCTAGAAACATCGTTTTGAGCAAAGGCCTGATTGCTTAATACAGCCAAACTAGCTAAGCCCATTATTTTTTGTATTTTATTTTTCATAAAAATTGAATTTTAAAACAAACATAACCGCTTATTTATTACAAAACAATGGTAAAATAGAAGTTTTAAATACTAGCCAAACTTATCATTGTATTAGCTTATAAAATACTTTACTTTGCAGCCGAAAATTTAGCAACCATTTTAATCTGTGTCGAAAAAAATTATTATAAAAACACCGGAACAAATTGAAGGAATAAAAGCCAGTTCTATATTGGCAGCCAAAACATTAGAAACGGTGACATCATTTGTAAAAACTGGCGTTACCACTAAGTACCTCAACGATATTTGCAACCAATTTATGCGCGATAACAAAGCCATTCCGGCTACTTTGGGTTACAGAGGTTATCCGGCAGAAACTTGTATTTCGGTAAATGATGTAATTTGCCATGGTATTCCAGGACCTTACGTATTGCGCGATGGCGATATTTTAAATATTGATGTTACCACCATTTTAAATGGTTATTATGGCGATACTTCAAAAATGTTTGCAGTTGGACAAATAAGCGAATATGCTCAAAAATTAATTGATGTAACCAAAGAAAGTTTAGCTATTGGCATTGGCCAATGTAAAGCAGGTAATAGAATTGGTTTTATTGGCAATGCCATTGATAAATATATAAGTGCATTTGGTTATTCAGTTGTTTACGAATTTTGCGGGCATGGTGTGGGTATTAAATTTCATGAAGAACCTGAAGTTGGCCATTGTCGAACGGAAGATTTAGGACCAGAAATGGTTCCAGGAATGACATTTACCATTGAACCTATGATAAATGCAGGAAAAGCAAGAGCTAAAGTTGATAAAAAAGACAAATGGACAGCTAGAACAATTGATGGTAAATTATCGGCTCAGTTTGAACATACTATTTGCATTACCACTTCAACTCCATTGGTTTTAACCGATATAAACAACGAATTTCCAATACCAACAAGTGTTTTTTAATTAACTTATCTTTTTAAAACAATATGAAATTTTACAACCACAAAAAGAATTTTTTAGCCATCGAAAATCTAGAGTTTTGTAGCTACAAAAACTCAAAATATGTTATTCAGTCTGCCCCTTACGAATACACTTCAAGTTATTTAAGTGGCTCAGATAAAGGACCAGAAGCAATTATAAAGGCAAGCCAATTTGTAGAACTTTACGATGAGGAATTAGACCAAGAAAGTTATAAGTTAGGTGGAATTTGCACCTTACACCCAATGACATTTAAACGCAAAGTTGATGCAAAAGCGGTTAAACTAATTGAAGATGAAACGGCTAAATTAATTAGCGATAATAAATTTCCGATTACACTTGGAGCAGAGCACACCATTAGCTTAGGTTGTATTAAAGCAGTAAAAGCAAAAACACCAAATGTACATGTATTGCAAATAGATGCGCATAGCGATTTACGCGAAAGTTATAACGATAACCCTTACAGCCACGCAAGTGTTATGTTCCGCGTGCAAGAATTGGGAGTTCCGTTAACTCAAATTGGAATTAGGGCTCAGTGTATTGAAGAAGCTAATTTAATTAAAGAATCGAGCCATATACATACTTTTTATGCGCACCAAATTCGCAATAACCCAAATTGGGCAGACGAAGCTTTGGCTACACTTGGCGAAAACGTTTATATTAGCATTGATGCCGATGGTTTTGACCCAAGCATTGTACCTGCTGTCGGTACTGCAGAGCCTAACGGAATGCAATGGAATGAAACCATTCAATTTTTGAAAAAAGTAATTGCAACAAAAAATATTGTTGGTTTTGATGTGGTAGAAATTGCGCCTGTAAAAGGCAATATTTTAACCGAATATACCATGGCCAAATTGGTGTACAAACTAATTGGTTACCTAACTTTAAAATCAAACTAATTTATAAAAATTAAACCTAAACCTTCATGTACGCATCGTTAAGTGATTTATTAAGAGACCTTTTTGGTTTAAACATTCCATTGCCCATTCAAACCTTTGGTTTAATGCTTGGATTATCGTTTGCAGGTGCTTTTATTACAGCTGTAAATGAGCTTAAAAGACGAGAAGGTTTAGGCTTACTAAAATCGGTTAAGACCTCAGTTTGGATTAACAAAAAAGCTACTTCAACTGAAACTTTTTTTGCGGTACTTTCTTGGTCGTTTATTGGTTTTAAGTTGTTAGAGGCAATACTTAATTATGAATTGTTGGTACAAAATCCACAAGATTTTATTTTATCGCTGAATGGAAGTATTGCAGGTTTATTTTTAGGCGGTGCTTATGGTTATTATACCATTTATGATGCCAATAAAAAATTGGGTGATAAACAACCAAAAGAAATTGAAAGAGAAATGTATCCGCATAACCACATGTGGAATATTTTATTCATTGCTGCCATTTCAGGAATTTTAGGGGCAAAAGTTTTTCATAACTTAGAAAATATAGATGAACTAATAGCCGACCCAATCAATGCATTGGTTTCATTTAGTGGATTAACTTTTTATGGTGGCTTAATTGTAGCTGCGGCTAGTGTAATTTTTTACGCGCGCAAAAATCAAATTGACCCCATTCACCTTTCGGATGCTATAGCACCAGGACTAATGTTAGCTTATGGAATTGGCCGTATTGGCTGCCATTTAAGTGGCGATGGCGATTGGGGTGTAATTAACTCGGCTTATCATTTAAATGCTGCGGGCGAAATGTTTAAAGCAGCTCCAGGTTATTTTGAAGCGAGTGTGTTGCCGCTTTACAGCGATTATTACGCACATGAATTTGGTGGAATTCAGAATGTGAGAGCCATTTATTTTGAAGGATTTAGCTTTTTACCAGATTGGTTTTGGGGTTTTAATTACCACAATAATGTAATAAAAGCAGGTGTTCAAATGAGTAATTGCACAGGCACACATTGCTACATGTTACCAAACCCTGTTTTTCCAACTGCTTTATACGAAGCCATCGTTTGCATTTTGATGTTTGCTGGACTTTGGAAATTTAGAGCTAAGTTTACCAAACCAGGAACCTTAATTAGTTTTTACATGATTATAAACGGTATTGAGCGTTTTGTTATTGAAAAAATAAGGGTTAATACTACTTATACTATATTTGGTTTTCATCCAACACAAGCTGAGCTTATTTCTACTTCTATGATATTGGTTGGCATTATTATGTTTTACTATTTTAGCAAACGTAAAACCCAAAGCATAGCGTAAATTTGGATATTGTAATCCATTCTGTTTTAAACCAAACTTTTAGGTTATTGCCACAAAAGGCCATATTTTGGGAGGAAAAACAAACGCTTATTCTTGGCGATTTGCATTTTGGCAAAGCTACTCATTTTAGAAAAAATGGCATTGCGCTAAGCCAAAGCATTGCTACCAACGATTTTGATAAATTTACTGCTTTACTTGCTGCATTAAATCCAAAACAAGTTTATTTTTTGGGCGATTTATTCCACTCAGAATACAATTCAGAAGTATTTGATTTGCATGAAATTATACAAGCAAACAGCTCGGTAAAATTTGTGCTAATAAAAGGCAATCACGATATCATCAAACAAACTCATTTTGAAAAAATGGGCATTCAGGTTATTGCTGAATGGATTGAAGATTCTTTTATTTTTACCCACGAACCAACACCAAAGGCAGGTTTTTATAATATTTATGGGCATTTACACCCAGGAGTTAGGCTTAAAGGCAAAGCCAAACAAAACCTAAGTTTACCTTGCTTTTATTTTGCAAAACACTTTGCAGTACTGCCTGCGTTTAGCGATTTTACAGGTTTAAAAATTTTAGATAACAAACTTGCAATAGCCATTTACTTGGTAACTGATGATAAAGTGATTAAGGTTAAATAGGGTTATAGTTTAGGAAGTATGATTTAGAAAAATACAGTTAATGTAATAAATATTTGTGATGCAAAAAATCAATGTTGTTAAATATATTTGTTAAAAGATTAGCATGACAGCATATTTGAATCAGCGTAGAAATAAGTTACAAACTTATTTTATATTGTCTCACAAGTGTCGCTGCACTTAACACTTGCGAGAGCGGATTTTTTTTGATTAATTATGAGAAAACCTATTTTTATATTCTTTCTTATATGTGTAGTAATTTCTTTTTACTTATCATTTTATGAGGATGAGTTAAATAAAGAACATATGAATGAGCAAAAGCGTGAATTACAATTAACTGTATTAAATGATATAGTTAATTGTAAGTTTATAGATAGCAATAATCATTCTTTTCGAATTATCATTTTCCGAAACAAGAAAAAATTCAATTTAATTAATAGAGATACTCACCTAGCTACTTATTATAATTTGCCTGTTTCCCAAGTATTTAGCTTTGACAATTCTATTCCTTTGTTAGAGACAGTGCAGTAGGTTTAAGGCATTTTTCATATGAGCCAAACCATGGCCGTAATCAATGCATCATCAAGCAAACTGGCCGCTAGCCGCCGTGCAATATGCGTAAGCAGCTATCAAAAAGATAGCTATTCAGTAAAAAGC
>JBGSBN010000146.1:0-9105 GCA_041730515.1 Methylacidiphilales bacterium
TTATGTAAATGGCTTATTTTTAGTTTGAAAAAATTGGTAAAACTCCAATATAACAATTCAACAACATAACAATTCAACAATCTCCAAATCTCCAAATCGAAAAATCTCTAAATCAAAAAATCTCTAAATCAAAAATCAACAAGTTTTGCTTATTTTGCGCCTCAATTTATGAGTGAAGATATATTTAAAAAAGTAGTATCGCATTGCAAAGAATACGGTTTTGTATTTACCAGCAGCGAAATTTATGATAACGGTTTAGGTGCGGTATATGATTACGGGCAAAATGGTGTGGAGCTAAAAAATAATTTGCGCCAATATTGGTGGAAATTTATGGTGCAAACTCACGATAATATTGTGGGATTAGATGCTGCTATTTTTATGCACCCAAAAACCTGGAAAGCCAGCGGCCATATTGATGGTTTCAGCGATCCAATGATTGACAATAAAGACAGTAAAAAGCGTTACCGTGCTGATAATTTATTGGAAGATAAAATTGCTAAATACCAAAAAGATGGCAAAACCAATAAAGCCGATGAGTTACAAACTGCTTTGGATAATGCACTTTTGGCAAACGATTTAGACCAACTAAAAACTTTAATAGAACAACACGAAATAGCTTGCCCAATTAGCGGAACACGTAATTGGACCGATGTGCGCCAATTCAATTTAATGTTCAGCACCGAAATGGGTGCAATGGCCGAAGATGCTGATAAAATATACTTGCGACCAGAAACTGCGCAAGGAATTTTTGTAAATTTTTTAAATGTTCAAAAAAGTGGCAGGATGAAAATTCCTTTTGGAATAGCACAAACCGGAAAAGCATTTAGAAACGAAATTATAGCGCGCCAATTCATTATGCGCATGCGTGAGTTTGAACAAATGGAAATGCAGTTTTTTGTTCGCCCAGGTACACAAAAACAATGGTTCGAATATTGGAAAGAAGCAAGAATAAAATGGCATTTAGCATTGGGTTTCGATAAAGCGAGTTATCGCTTTCACGACCATGTAAAACTTGCACATTATGCCGATGCGGCAACCGATATTGAATTCGATTTTCCTTTTGGATTTAAAGAAGTAGAGGGCATTCATTCCAGAACTGATTTTGACTTAAAAAGTCACCAAGAACATTCAGGCAAAAAAATGCAGTATTTTGATGCTGATTTAGATGAAAATGGAAAACCTTTTGGCAATTATATTCCTTATGTAATAGAAACCAGCATTGGTTTAGACCGATTGTTTTTATACACACTTTGCGCAAGTTATAAAGAAGAAGAAGTAGGAGAGGGAGATAAAAAAGATACACGCGTGGTATTGGCTTTGCCACCCATTTTAGCACCTTATAAAGTGGCTATTTTTCCGTTAACTAAAAAAGATGGTTTGCCAGAAGTAGCGCGTAAAATCATTGACGATTTGAAGTTTGATTACAACTGTTTTTACGAAGAAAAAGATGCCATTGGCAAGCGTTACCGCAGACAAGATGCATTGGGAACTCCATTTTGCATTACAGTAGATCACGAAAGTTTAGAAAACCAAACGGTTACCATTCGTTACCGCGATTCGATGGTACAAGAACGTATTGCAATAGCTGATATCAAATCCATTCTTGATGACGCCATTAATTGGAAAAAAATATTGACCCAATAATTTCTAAGGAAACGATGGGGAAATTATATTAAAAAAATTGATTGGTAATTGGGCAATGGATTTAACTCCATGCCCAATTATTTTTTTAGAACAGATAAAAACATATTATCTGTTGTAGAAAAGTTAATCGAAACCATTTTTAATTGTTAAGATTACCAGCTTTTTATATAAAATAATTGGTTATATAACTTTTTTTTACCTTAAGTAAATAAAAGTTATATATTTGCAACCCTAATCGCATCAAGGTATCGTGGCCGAGCGGCTAGGCTGAGCTCTGCAAAAGCTCCTACAGCAGTTCGAATCTGCTCGATACCTCCACAAAAAAAGCTCCAATTTGGAGCTTTTTTTGTTTACAAACAAAGTTGTTGATATCAAATTTGTTTAACAAAATTCAAATTTATTTCCGTCAAATAAGCCTTTATCACTTAATTTTAAGTGAGGAATTACCAATAATGCCATAAAAGATAAACTCATAAATGGTGCGCGCAGTGTAGAGCCTAGTATTTGTTTACTAAAATTATCTAAATTGGTGTAATCCTCGGCCACTTTCCAAGCATCTTCTGCACTCATTAATCCCGCTATGGGTAATGGTAAAATTTGTTGTTCATTTTTATTTACCGCACTCAATCCACCTTTGTTCGCTATGATTAAGTTAACAGCATTACAGATTTCCTCATCATTTACACCTACAGCTATAATATTATGGCTATCATGCGCTACCGATGAAGCAATTGCGCCTTTTTGTAAGCCAAAATTTTTAATAAATGCCACAGCAATTGGTGCAGTTTGATATCGGTTTACAACCACTAATTTTAACACATCATTTGCCAAGGTTATGTCATTTTTTTGGTAAACCAATTGATTGGTAATTAACTGTCCATCTAGGCATTCAATCACTAATTCTTGGTCTTTTATATTGCAGGCAAAATCGGCTGTGTTTTTAGCAGTTATATTAAACTGATTAATTGGAGTAATCTCCACTTTTTTAATTAAAGATTCACCGTTTTCTGCCACCAACTTTCCTTTTATAAATGTTTGTATTGGAATAAAGTCTATTAAATCATTTACAATAATAAAATCTGCCGAATCGCCAATTTTTAAAGTTCCCACAGGTAGTTTGTAATGACTAATTGGATTTAAACAAGCCACTTGTAACACATCAAATAAATTATATCCTAAAGCAATTGCACGATCAACTAATTGATTGATGTGACCTAACAGCAAACTATCAGGATGCTTATCATCGCTACAAAACATCAATTGCGAAGCATGGTCTTTCATCAGCGGAATTAAAGTATCAAAATTGCGTGCAGCACTTCCTTCCCTAATAATTACCTTCATGCCTAATGAAATTTTATCCATTGCCTCTTCCAGAGTAAAACACTCGTGGTCTGTCGACATCCCTTCATTGATATACTGTTTTGCTTGCGCTCCGCGCAATCCAGGCGCATGTCCATCTATTGGTTTATTGTATTTTTTAGCTACTGCAGTTTTAGCCATCACCTCTTCGTCTTTGAATAAAACACCAGGGAAATTCATCATTTCGGCTAAATACAAAATTTCTGGTTTGGCTAAAAGTGTATCAATATCTTTTGAATTAATGGTTGCTCCTGCCGTTTCGAATGAAGTAGCGGGCACACAACTTGGAGCACCAAAAAAGAAATGAAAAGGAACTTGTTTACCATTACTAATCATAAACTCTACCCCATCCATTCCAAGTACATTGGCAATTTCATGTGGATCGCTAACTGTGGCTACGGTGCCATGTATTACTGCCATTCTAGCAAATTCGCTTGGTGCCAATAAACTACTTTCTATATGCACATGCGCATCAATAAAACCAGGAAGTGCATAGTTTTGGCAAACTTCATTAATTCTTTTAATAGCGGCTATTTTTCCATTTTCAATGGTAATTTCAGCTGCATAAATTTGCTTATTAATTATATCTACATAGTTCGATTTTATTTTCATAGTTTTCAGATTTTGCCACTTATTTCTGTATTATTTCCCGCAGATTTCGCAGATAAACGCAGAGTTTTTTATTGTATTCCACTATTCCTCCTTGTTGAGTTTGTAGAAATAATTGTATACATTTTTTACTTCGCACTTTTTACTTCGAACTTCGAACTAGAATTGTTTTCCATTTACAATAACCCTATCTACACAATCGCTTCCGAAATTATATGGAATGAAAGCCAACGATGAAATAGGTTTGGTAATAATTAAATTGGCTTTTTTACCTACGGTAATGCTACCATAATCGTTACTTAATTCCATTGCGAAAGCACCGTTTATAGTGGTTGCATTAATGGCTTCTTCAGGTGTAATTTTCATTTGGGTACAAGCTAAACTTACCACAAACCCCATTCGTCCGTTTGGCGAACTTCCTGGATTATAATCGCTAGCCAAACAAACAGGTAATCCTGCGTCTATCATTTTACGGGCAGGCATATACGGAATACCCAAAAAGAAAGAACAATTAGGAAGTCCAACAGGCATGGTATTGCTATGCAATAAACATTCAATCTCCTCTTGGCCTGTATATTCCAAATGATCTACACTTAGTGCTTGGTGCTTCACTCCAATTTGCACACCACCAGTATAACCTAACTCGTTGGCATGAATTTTTGCCTTTAAGTTATATTTAGCAGCGGCATTTAATAACAAATCAGTTTCGGCCACCGTATAAAAACCTTGATCACAGAATACATCAAAATAATCGGCTAAATTTTCTTGCGCTACCTGTGGTAACATTTCATTCAAAATTAAATCAATATACCCTTGTCTGTTTTGTTTAAATTCGGTTGGAAATGCATGCGCACCTAAAAAGGTAGCCTTAATAGGAATGGGAGAAACTTGTTTTAAATGGGCTATTACGCGCAGCATTTTTAACTCATCTTTTACTGTTAAACCATATCCGCTTTTTATTTCTATACCACCCGTTCCTTGCGCAATAACCTGCAATAAACGTTGGTGTGCTTGGTCAAAAAGTTCAGCTTCACTCATGGTTTGTAACTTTTTAGCCGAATTTAAAATTCCGCCTCCAGCTTCAGCAATTTCCTCGTAGCTTTTGCCTTTTATGCGCATTTCAAACTCTTCTTCACGCCATTTTGCAAAAACGATATGCGTGTGGCTATCCATAAATGAAGGTAAAACCATTCCGCCATTTGCATTTATTTGATTTGAAATAGTAATATCTTGAGTAGCGTTGGCTAAATCTTCCATTTTACCAAAACGATCTATTTTATCATTTTTTATTAGCAAATAAGCATTTTCTATACTTGCTAACTGACTCATTTCGTGGCCTTTTTTTAAAAGTATTTCAGCACCTAAAATTCCTTTTAACGATTTAATATTTGAAACTAAAGTATATTCACTCATCGTGCTCAAATTTATAGATTATTTCCATTAATGGAAAACCTTTTATTGCAGCCAAGTAAGCCTGCAATTGCATATTGCAAATATGTTAAAATACCAAACATTTCAGGTTTTTAAAATCTGCCACTTCTTTTTTATTATAACAAGGTTTTATTTCCTTAATAATTCTTTATAAATGGCTACTTCTTTTTGCAAATCCAATACTTGTTTTTCAAGTTCTGTTTCCTTGGCAGTAGGCGTATTTACAGGGTGTAGCTGTGCCAATACAGTAAACAAATTTAAATTCATGGCATTGCTAAGTTGCCAAAGGTAATGGCTGCTAATACTTTCTTTTTCTATTAACCTAAATATGGTTACATTTTGTGTACCCAGTTCATAAGCTAGTTGCGATTGCGTATAGCGCCTTTCGTCCATAAGGCGTTTAAGCAGTTGCCCATTATGAGGCATATTCTTGTTTTCGTTCATGGTAGGCATGGTTTTTTATACAAAAATAATACTTAGCTCATCATTTAAAATACCATAAATGTAAAATATTTTTCCTAAATGGTAATGAATAATAACAAAATGGTAATTTTATTTGTTGCCTACAATTTCAGGAACAAATTTTTGTAAAAAGATTTACTGCCGACTAAGGCGCGGACAAATTGCTGTAATGCAATTTACTGCCGACTAAGGCACGAACAAATTGTTGTAATGCAATTTATTGCCCTGTAATAGAGGAACAAATTGCTGTAATGAGATTTACTGCCCTGTAATGAGGGGACAAAATGTTGTAATAGAAAATTAATGGCTTAAAGAATTAGCAATGTTCTTTACAGATAAATGGTTATTACTAGTGCGGTATTAGACGTGACAGGTTTTTAAAACCTGTCACGTTTTTGTGTAGGAATAAATTGCTAGCGTCAAATAAAAGCTAGTTTGATTATTTGGATTTATGAAAAAATAAGTATGTTTGAAAAGTATGCAAAAATACATTCTTTATGTACCTGAATTGAGGGTAAAAGGTTGCAAAAAGCATCCATATTTACTAGTTACCTGCCATTTTAGGTCGACACAATACAACAATCAACAATGACAAAAATTAGACATCGCTTTATAAAACATAACATCAACCCAAAGACGGAAACTTTGGTTATTGGGACATTTAACCCAGACACAGAAGAAAACGTTGCAGACTTCTTTTACGGCAGACAAAGAAACTTTCTTTGGACATTAATCCCGACTGCATTCAATGAAACTTCACTTAAAGGAAAACTGAAAACTGAAAAATTAAATTTTATCGAAAAATATAAAATTGACTTTATAGACCTAATTTCAGAAGTTGAGGTAGATGAGGTTGCAAATTATGATGACGGTTATCTTGACAGCAGAGTTACCGAATGGAGGAAAGTTACCTCTGAAATAAACAAGCTACCAAATTTAAAACGAGTTTGTTTGACAAGAAAATCGTTTGGCGATATTCCAAATATGAAAACGAGAATTGACCAAATCAAAAACTATTGCGAGGAGAAAGAAATTCTTTTTCAACTTTTATCAACACCAGCAAGGTTTAGCAACGAAGCGAAGCAAACTGAATGGACAAATTTCTTTCGCAATGATAACAGATAGCCAAACTAACTTTCTTTATTTAGCAGACACCTTGCCCAAAAACTATTCAGACTTTTTCAAACGGTTTGAAAGCGTTTTAAAGGAATGTAACATTCCATTCGACTTTTTGCCACAAACAAAAGATGTTTGGGCGGTTGACTATATGCCTATTCAAACAGACTTGAATAAATTTATTCGCTTTGTTTACAATCCTTCATATTTACAGACAAAAAAGTATTTAAAAACCATTTCAGACGTTGACGAAATTTGCAAAGCAATTGACATTGACACATTTAAAACTAATATAATCATAGACGGTGGCAATGTTACACGCGGGACAAATAAAGTTATAATGACTGACCGTGTCTTTAAGGACAATCCATCTTATGAACGCAAACAATTAATCAGAGAACTTCACGAACTTTTACAGGTTGACAATCTCTACTTTGTTCCCGAACAACCAGGCGACTTTACAGGTCATTCGGATGGAATGGTTCGTTTCATTGACGACCAATCTGTAATCATTAATGACTATAAAAAGGAAAAAGAAGAATTTTATAGAGCTTTTGAAATTGCAATTCACAACACAGGACTTAACTACATAACAATTCCATACAACGTTTATAACAATAAAAGTAATGACCACGCAAATGGCGATTATATAAATTATTTGCAAATGCAAAATACTGTAATCATTCCGACCTTTGGCATCGCAGAGGACGACATTGCAGTAAAACAATTAGAAACAATATTCGCAGGACAGACAATTACAACAGTTGAAAGCAACGAAATAGCTTATGACGGTGGAATACTGAACTGTATAACTTGGAACATACTTAAATAATGCAAAAAGAAAATTATCAAGCAAACCTAAAAGAAGCTTTAAAAAATTTGATTAAGGTTAATGAAAGTATTTTTAGTTCTATGATTGACATTTCAATGCAGGGCGACTTAAAAGAATGGAACGACACAATTTCAATTGGCGAAACTTTTCAATTTGACTATGAACTTTTCAAAAATAGTGACGACACGAATATTCAATTACTAGTCGAACTTATTGACAAAATTGACTCAACATATCATACAATTAAAAACATTAACGGCATAGACGATGAGGACGAAGAGAGAAACGGCAGGTAACGCGGGTTTGACAAAATTGGCGTTCAGTGCTCCTTATCAATATTTGTGCTCAAAAGCCCGCCCATCTCCAATCTGCAAAACGTTATAACTTCCAAAATACCACTGTTAAGGTTTCATATTTTGCAACTTACTCCGCATTCCACATTCCGAAATCCGCACTTCAAAAATTCGCGTTCCGAGCTCCGCACTTCGTTATTTGATTATTATCAACTCCAGTTCAATAGTTTTTAGGTATTTTTACCGAAAATATTTAACACATATGCAAGAAAAAATTACAATTGTTGGTGGTGGTCTTTCGGGTTCATTATTAGCTATATACATGGCAAAACGTGGTTTTGAGGTGAGCCTTTTTGAACGCAGACCCGATATGCGTAAAAACAAAATTTATGCTGGCAGATCTATCAACTTGGCTTTGTCAACTCGTGGTTTAAATGCACTTTCAAAAATTGGATTAGATACCGAAATATTAAACGATGCCATTCCCATGGCTGGCCGCATGATGCATAGTGTAAAGGGCGAGCTAACCTATCAGCCTTACGGAAAAGAAGGACAAGCCATTAACTCAGTTTCGCGTGGAAGGTTAAATATCAAATTGGTAGAATTGGCCGATGAATTTCCAAATATTACCATTTATTTTAACGCTAAATGTGTGGATGTAGATTTAACCAAAAACTTGTGTGTTTTTGAAATGGAAGATGGCAGTAAAAAAGAAGTTTGGAGCGATAGAATTATAGGAACTGATGGTGCTTTTGCAGCTACTCGTGGTAAAATGCAAATGGGCGATAGGTTTAATTACTCGCAAAATTACTTGCACGTAGGTTATAAAGAATTGGTTATTCCTGCGGGTCCGAATGCTGAATTTTTAATGGAAAAGGAAGCCTTACATATTTGGCCTCGTGGTTCTTACATGATGATAGCATTACCAAATCCTGCTGGGGATTTTACGTGTACTTTGTTTATGCCTTTTGAAGGCGAATATGGTTTTACAAACTTAGATACCAAGGAAAAAGTAGTTGAATTTTTTGAAACCAATTTCTCTGATGCAGTAGCTTTAATGCCTACCTTGGCCGAAGACTTTTTTACCAACCCAACTTCAAGTTTGGTTACCGTTAAATGTTATCCTTGGGTAAAAGAAGATAAATTGGCTTTAATGGGCGATGCTGCGCATGCCATTGTTCCGTTTTATGGTCAAGGTATGAACTGCAGTTTTGAAGATGTAGTAGTTTTTGATGAATGTGTAGAAAAATATTTCCCTAATTGGACAAAAGTATTTGACGAATACCAAAAATTACGCAAACCAAATGCTGATGCCATAGCCGATTTAGCAGTTCAAAATTATTACGAAATGGCTGACAA
>JBGSBN010000147.1:0-9081 GCA_041730515.1 Methylacidiphilales bacterium
AATTTCGATTTTCGTATTTCGAATTTCGAATTTTGAAGTACCCACACATTTCCTTCGCCAATTAAAGGTAAACTTAAATGAGCTAAAGGAGCTAAATCGCCACTGGCGCCTAACGAACCTAATTCAAAAACTACTGGTAAAATATTATTGTTAAAGAAATAAATCAATCTTTCAACTGTTTCTAACTGTGCTGCCGAATGCCCATAAGCCAATGATTGAACTTTTAGCAATAACATGATTTTTATAATTTCATGTGGCACTAAATCGCCCGTTCCGCAAGCATGACTTAACAATAAATTTTCTTGCAATTGCTCTAAATTATCGTTGCTTATTTTGGTGCTGTGCAATGAACCAAAACCGGTGTTTATGCCATAAATTGGCTTTTCGTTATTGGCTAATTTTTCATCTAAATAAGTTCTGCATTTTACAATGCGAGCTTTAGCATCATCGCTTAATTTTATTTGCTTGTTGTTTGCAATAATATCTTGAATTTCTTCAATGCTTATTTGGGTAGTTATTTCGTACATTTTTAGTTCTTAGTTTATAGTACTTAGTTTCTTAGTTCTTGGGACTTAGTTTGGTTGCAGATTTTTGGTCGCTGAGCTTGTCGAAGCGCTCGTTTCGACAGGCTCAACGGCCAATATCTTCTAACCTTTCAACTTCTCTAAAATCTCCTCCATACTCAACTCCTCTTGGAATCCAGTTGCTAGGTTTTTAAGTTTTAAAGGTTCGTTTTCGGTATAAATAATTGCGTAAGGAATTTTTTTGCTACTAGCATATTTTATAGGCTTTTCCAAAGGTTTTTTAACGTTTATTTTTTCGGTATATAATTCCGATGCAATACCGTTATTTCTTAAAGTACTTAATATTTGCAAAATAGGACCTAGTTCTATATTTTCTATTGAATTACTAGCACAAATTAGCAATTGGCTGCTACCATTTGATAATGTTTCAGGGAACAATTTTAGTTCCTCTAACACGTCATAAATTCTATCTAAACCAAAAGAAATTCCTACGCCCGAAACACCATCTAATCCAAAAATTCCTGTCAGGTTATCATATCTTCCTCCTCCGCCAATGCTGCTTCTTAACGAACCATCAACAGCAGCTACTTCAAAAATACACCCGGTGTAGTAGGAGAGACCACGTGCTAATGAGAAGTCTGTTTTTAAGTTGGTAGGTTGATTGGTTGATGAGTTGATGTTTTTGAAAATGAATTCCAATTCTTCAATTCCAACTAAACCGTCAGATGAATTTTGAAGTTTTAGTTTTAATGCATTAAGCATTTCTGCCTCGGTACCTTTAATGGTAATGATATCAAAAAGATTTTCTATTTCTGAAGGAATAAAGCCAAGTTCAGTTAATTCTTTACTTACACCATCTTTACCAATTTTATCGAGTTTATCTATTGCTACCGCAATGGTATTTAGGTGCTCAATTCCTTTAACAACTTCGGCTATTCCTGCTAAAACTTTACGGTTGTTTATTTTAATTTCAACATCAATACCTAAATCCTTAAAAACTTCTTGGTATATATTTATCAAATCTAGTTCATGTAATAAACTATCACTACCTACCACATCGGCATCGCATTGCCAAAACTCACGGTAACGGCCTTTTTGAGGTCTATCAGCACGCCATACCGGCTGCATTTGGTAACGCTTAAATGGAAAAGTAATTTCATTTCTGTTCATTACCACATAGCGAGCAAAAGGAACTGTTAAATCGTAACGTAATCCCTTCTCTGCAATTAAATTATTGAATTCATTTTGATTTCGAATTTCGAATTTCGAATTTCGAATTTTTTCTAAAGTTTCACCTGAATCTAAAATTCTAAAAAGCAACTTATCCCCTTCATCACCATACTTTCCAGTAAGCGTGCTTAGGTTTTCCATGGTGGGTGTTTCAATAGGCATAAAGCCGTATTTGATGAAAACTTTTTCAATGGTGTTTAAAATATATTTTCGTTTAGCTACTTCTTGTGGCCCAAAATCGCGGGTGCCTTTAGGAATGCTTGGTTTTTCTTTTGCCATAATTTAAGGCTGCAAAGTAATACCACAAAGTGCATGTTTGCAAACTTTGCTTTAATCGAATAAAATGATAGTTTTTAACTTAAACAGGCCAATATTAAGTATTTAGTTGTCTAATTGAATTATTACTCAATTGTCTTAACTTAATATTTTTAACTTTTGCTTATGGATAATTATTTCCATTGGGGTATTACCTTTTATTTCCCCATCAATATTTACCAAACCAGCGTGTTGGGTTTCTATTTTAATATAATTGGTTTGAATATATTTTAAAATGGGTGCTTCTAAATGTTTGCCACTAAATACTTTTGGAAATAAATTCAATAACTTAAATCTAGATGTTTTTTCTACCATTAAAAAGTCAATCAAACCATCGTTTAGTTTGGCTAATGGTGCCATTTTCATGGCCTTTCCAGTATAACGTGTGTTACATGCTAGTAAAAAACAAAAATCGCTATCAATAACTTGGTTATTAACCGTAACTTTGGCTTTAATAGTTGGATTTTTTATAAAATTAAGTAGCGAAGCAATATTGTACCTAGCCGATTTAAACAAGCGCATTTTTTCGGCCGAAAGGTTAATATCGGCCACCAAGCCACAGCCAATAATATTAAACGACCAAATGCTACCTTGGTGGTTTTTTACTTCGGCTAAATCAATTAAGGTTTCGGTGCCATTTAGCAGTAAATTTATGGCTTGAGTTGTGGTTAAACAATTTAAATCGTAAGTAAAAGCATTACCAGTTCCGCTTGGAAATAGTACATAAGGAACCTGTAACCAAGTAGGATTATTGGCTGCGGCATTCACTACTTCGTGCATGCTTCCATCGCCACCAATTACTGCAATTTTAGCAATTTCGTTTACAGAAAAAAGTTCGGTAAATTCACTTAAGTGGCCAGCATATTTGCTAACAAACTCAATTGTTTTATAACCTTTATTTTTAGCTTCTTTTGCAGCAATTTGAGCAGTTTTTATACCGTTTCCATTACCCGAAAAAGGATTGATTAAAAATAAGATGCTTTTATTTTGTTCCATAAAACAATGATGCAATTATTTTATGAAAAATAAAATGAAACGATTAATTATTTAACAAATGGAACATGAAATCTGAAACCGCCTTCAAGCATTAAAGTGTAAGAAAAGAAAGTATGCGAAGCATTTCCTTGTCCATCGTTACCAATTTCTGTTCTTATGTAATCGGCATAAGCATATTGAAACGATGGTTGAATAAATAAGTATTTTAAAAAATTTATTCTTGCAGCTATACTTCCACCAATAACATAACCATGAATTTTAAAGGCACCACCATTATGGCTTCCTAAAATGGTGGAAATACTATACGATACCAATGGACCGGCTCCAATTTTACCTAACATTTCAATATCAACATATTTGTTTTTATATAAAGGGTAAGTTTTTACCAAATTTAGCATTAAGTAATTATTGCCATTGGTGTGTTGTAAATGAATAAAATTAGGGTCAACAAAAGTATCTTTATCAATTTGGTTTCCTCTAATTTGACCTTTTAAATGAAAAGTAGCGTTATCGTTTACAACATATTTTAAATGGTCCCAGCTTAATTCAATTCCTAGATTACGTTTATTATTAAACAAATAACCAATATGTAAATTATATTGAGGAATGGTTAAATCATTCGAAAGAAAAGTTTGTAAACCATCGTTAAAGCCAGCTTTATCATGCGCTGCAGCACTTTCCATTACAAAATCGTAATTATCGGTAGTGGTATTTTTAAAGTGAATATCACTGTTGGTGTATGACTCTCTATTGTATCCCCAGCTTATATAAACGGTACCTTTTTTGGCAGGCTTTAAGTAATTTTGTGCTAATAAGTTAAAACCTGAAATCAAAAAAAACAGTATTAATATCAAACATCCTCTAATCATTTTCTCTAAAATTAAGCTAGCAAAATTAAAGTAATTTGTTGTTTAATAAAATGTAAGTATTAAACTATCGTCATATTTTAGTAAGCAAAAAAAAACAGCTAATTATAAATATTAGCTGTTTTTAAAAGAAGTTTGGTTTAATTTATTTTTTATTTAATGAAACTATCCACTCTGCAATTTTAAGTGCTTCGTCTTTAGGTACATTAGGTAAACCAATCATTGGTGATGGATAGTCAGGCCAATTACTAGGTTTTGGTTTGTAAATTAATTCAACAATTTCTTTGGCCGTATAGTTGCGTTTTGCAATTTCTTTATAAGCAGGGCCCACTACTTTATCGTTGGCATCGTGGCAACTTAAACAGGTATTTTTGTTTAATAATTCATTGATATCAGCAGGAACTTGAACCATATCAGAACTTGCAGTGGCTTCAGTTGCAGAAGGAGCAGTGCTTGGTTGTTCTGTAGTACTTTGTGTATTGCTTGATGAAGAACTGTTTTCGTTACTTCCTGATGAACATGCTCCCACAAAAATGGCTGCAAATGCTAGTATTATCGTTATTTTTTTCATTTGTGTTACGTTTAATTACCCTACAAATATATTTTATAAAATATGACAACAAAATGATATTTGGCAAGTAAATACACAATATATTTCACGGCTTAAACCTTTGCCCATTGCTTGGTTTCAAAGTTGTATTGCTTAATAACTTTGGCAGGGTTTCCAACTGCAATGGAAAAAGGAGGAATACTTTTGGTTACCACGGCACCTGCAGCTATTACAGAATGTTTTCCAATGGTTACACCAGCTGTTAGCACAGCATTGGCACCTATCCAACAATCATCTTCTACTGTAATTTGTGAAGTGGTAGTTGGCTGTTTACAAATAGGTATATTAATGTCTTCATATCCATGGTTTAATCCACTTGTTACTATGTTTTGTGCAAATATTACATTATTGCCAATTTTTACAGGACCAATAATTACATTACTCATTCCAATTCTAACTCCATTACCAATAATTACCGCACCAACACCGTTATTAATAGTGCTAAAATCTTCTATGGTTGAATTATCGCCAAGTTCAAATGGATTAAAAGGTAATACATCAATTCTTGTTCTTCGCCTAATGGTTGATCCTTTTCCTTTTTTGTGGATAAATGGGTTTACAAACCACTCCACCCAAGTACGTGGCCTAGCTTGACCTTTAGGTATTAAAGTCCAATGTACAAATTTTTTTAAATTGGGATTGCTTTTAATGGTATCAACTATCGACATATGAGGTTGGGTATTTAATTGGTAATTTTTGTTTGAATTTATATTTTTTTGGTAGATAACATGGCTTTATAAATTTCTGCAACGCTATTTTCCCATATGTGAGAACGTGCATAACTTATTCTTTCTTGTTGTTTTTCAGCCGAATTTTCGGCCAATGCTTTTTCTATTAAAGTAATATAATCTTCTTTGGTTTTACCCAAATAAGTATAATCTTTAAATATACTCATAGCCTTAGTTTCTGTGGCTACAGTTGGTTTGCCCATGGCTAAATATTCATCTATTTTTCTTGGATAATTACCAATAGTAACCTCATTTAAAATTTGTGGATTTATTGCTATGTCAAACTTGGCTAAATAAGCCGGAAGTTCACTTGTATCTTTTAAACCAAGAAAATGAACGTTAGATAAATGATGCAAATTTGATTTCTTGAAAGCTTCATCTTCAGGACCAATTAAAACTACACTCCATTCAGGTTTCGAATTGGCTATATGTTCAATTAAATCAAGGTCTAAGCGCAGTTTGTATAATGCTCCAATATAACCAATAATAGGACCTTTTATATTTTCAATATCTTTAGGAACATAAGTTATTTTTTCCAAATCAAAGGCTTCTGTTTCGCATCCTTGACCAACATAATAACTATTAGAATTGTGTTGTTTTGCAATATCGGCTAAATAGGTGGAGTTGGCTGTAATTACATCGCTTTTGGCTATTAATTCAGGTTCTAAAATATGTCCATGTTTATACCAGTAAGGAACACTCATCATGTTATCGCGTGTGTAATACATACTTAAAACAGGTTTAAGCATTTCTGGTAAATGATAACTTCTAAACATATCGCTATCATTAAATAAAATATAATTCTTAAAATTTAGGGCTTGTGCAGCTTTTTTAATTTCAGAAGCAAACCTCCAATTGTTAATTTTATTAATTATTTTAAACAAAAATGTACTTGGAATCCAATTAATACTTTCTAATATACAACTAGGATAAAGCTGCCAAGTACTTTGGTTTATTTGCAATAAATTGTTTTTTTTATTTTTTAAAATATCAATCCTTTTTGCAATCAATGGGTTGTTAGCTTCTCGCTTTATACTTATTCTATCAAGTGGATAATTTACATATAAAACCCTATTGTGTTTAGCAAATTCAATGGCAATGTTTTTACAATTGCTACCAATTTCTCCATCCCAAGGTTGTAATCCAACAACGATTATATCTCTGTCTTTAACTATTGTCATAGGGTTATTTTATTTGGTACAAGTTTAAAAATCAATTTCGAAAATAAAACATAAATTAATCAACGTTTTAAAAAAATAGACATAGCGACATTTTATGTAAATAACTGTAAATTATTTGTAAGCATTTATGAGTTTAATTTGAAGCAAGGAATTTTATAAAATATTAAATCAGCAAACTGATGGGAAAGTTAATTAAGTTTTTGGGTGTAATTCTATTTTTTGCGATGCAATATCACGTTGATGCACAGCAAAAAAACGATAGCATAATTGATCCTAAAATGAATATTGAGGAGTATTTACCACCTTTAGATTCATTGTATATTATAGGTTTGAGAAATAACCCACTACAAAGATTAGAACAAGCGCAAGCCAATTCATACTATTGGAATATGCATTATGTTAAAAGAATTTGGACTCAGGGTATTGGTGTTTTTTATAACTATTCATTTGGTAATTTACCATTTTTCTCTGGTCCTTTAACTAATCAGGGGCAAAATGTTACCTTATTAGAAGGATACAGGGTAGGTGTGGATATCAGGTTGAATTTATTCGATTACCTTGGTTACAAGGGTAGGGTAGGCCAAGCGCGCGAAGCTTGGGAAGTAGCAAAACATAAAAAAGATGTGGAAGCATTTAACTACAAAAAAGATGTAGCAGATTATTATACCAATTTGGTAGGAGCGCAACGCATTTTTACTGCACGTAACGAGGATTTATTTGTGCAGCAAGTAGCTTGTTCTGTTGCCGAAAAGGAATATAAAGAAGGTGTTATTAAAATTTCGGAGTATGCTCGTCAAAAAAACGTTTTGGCTATTGCGGTAGCCGCGCAAGAGGATGCTCGAAGATTATACACCAACTATTACGAGAGACTTCAGGTTATTTTAGGTGTTAAACTAAATACATTAAAACGTTAATTAATACTAGATAAAAGCTAATAATAAAATTTAAAATATGAATTTTTCACAGTTTACACGCATCATAGGGAAAAAGCTTAAATGGCTGATTTTATTTCCTTCACTAATAGCAGTATTAGTTTATTTTTTTACTGCTAAATTACCCAAAGAATACGTTTCGGGTGCTAGTGTTTATACTGGTATTGCATCTGGTTTTAATTTAGCAAACACTGGCGAAGGTGCAGGATCTACCTTCGATTATTTTGCGATTAACAATGCATTTGATAATTTAATGGTTACCATACGTTCGCGCCAAACATTGGAAGAGGTAGCTGTAAAACTATTAGCTAAGCATTTAATGTTACAAGAACCTGAACTTTCAACTCTTGGGTTAGAAGGTTTTGATGTACTTGCCAAACAAATCCCGCACGATGAAAGAAATAGTTTGATTGGAAAAAATGAGGCTGAAACGGCTGAAAAAATAATGAAGGAATTACACTCAAGTGGTGATAATATTATTGCACAATTAATTAATAACAATAAAGGATTTTATAGTCTTGAAGTAATTAATTCAAACCTTATGGTAGAAAGAAAGCAAGCATCAGATTTCGTAGATTTAACTTTTAAATCAAATGATCCAGGTGTAGCTGTGTGGACTGTTAAATTTTTATCTGAAACATTTATTTCTAAATTCAAATATTTAAAAGGTTCTGAGACCATTAATGTTGTAAAATGGTTTGAGGCTAGGTTAAAAGAAGCTGCTGCTGACTTAAATAACTCAGAAAATAAGTTAAAGGATTTTGGTGTAAGAAATAAAATTATTAATTACAATGAACAAACTAAATTTTTAGCTGAAGAAAAAGAAACCAACGAAACTGATTATTATAAGGAGTTATCTAATTATGAAGCAAGTAAAAAAGCCATTGCTCGATTAGAAGATAAATTAGAAAGCAGGGAAATTTTATTGAAAAATAATGCTGAATTAAATAGATTACGTAAACAATTGGGTGAGGCAAACGAGCAATTTGAGCGTGCAAAAATTTATGGAAATTCTACCAATGCAATACAGGTAATATTAAATAGAGTAAATAGCCTTAAAAAAGAAATTCAGTTATACGTTTTATCATCATATAGTTTAAATAATACCATCGAATCGGTTCCTCAAGATAATATGATGAACAAATGGTTAAATGAAACTTTAGCTGCCAAGCAGACAAGACAAAACTTTGTCCGCAGTTAAGGCAATGCTCAACGAATTGGCAGACTTATTACGAGGAATTTCCTTAGTTAAAGAGTTGAGTAACAGAACATTAGACTATGTAGTCAGTTTTGGCGAAAGACTTTCTTGTTTCATCGTTTCGGAGGCTTGCAAAGAAGCAGGACTTGATGCCGTTTATTTGGACACTCGCAAAGTGGTAAAAACAGACAGCAATTTCACGTCAGCAGCCGTAAATTTTGAACTTACCAACCAACTTATCAAAGATTTTGTAGCCAAAAATCCGCAAATGATTATTGCAACAGGTTTTATCGGCTCAAATTCCGAAGGCATTACCACTACGCTTGGTCGTGGTGGCTCTGATTACAGTTGCTCCATTTTTGCAGCAGCACTTGACGCAAAAGAACTCGAAATTTGGACAGATGTTGATGGTGTAATGACCGCAGACCCTCGCAAAGTGTCACAAGCATTTTCGCTGCCTACACTCACGTATGAGGAGGCAATGGAAATGTCGCATTTTGG
>JBGSBN010000148.1:0-8963 GCA_041730515.1 Methylacidiphilales bacterium
TCATTTAAAATATCTACCAATAAATTGCGCTTGTTATTTTTATCTACAAAATAAACGGCTTGCTTAATGGTTTCCGCTGTTGACGATACCGGAGTTACCTCTACTTTTTCGGGTTTGTGTAAAATGGTATTAGCCAATTTAGTAATTTCAGGAGGCATGGTAGCCGAAAAGAAAAGTGTTTGACGTTTAAAAGGTAATTTGGCAATTACTTTTTTTACATCGTTCACAAATCCCATGTCTAACATACGGTCGGCTTCATCAAGTACAAAAACCTCTAAGCTGCGTAAATCAACATAACCTTGGTTCATTAAATCGAGCAAACGGCCTGGAGTAGCTATTAAAATGTCAATACCTCTGCGCAATGCATCGGTTTGCGGTTTTTGGCCTACACCACCAAATATAACAGTGCTAGTAATGCCCGTATATCTGCCATAAGCTTTAAAACTTTCGTCAATTTGAATGGCAAGCTCTCTTGTTGGTGTTAACACCAACGCTTTTATTTTTTTAAATCCTTTTTCGTTACTTTTAGTTTTATATAAATTTTGCAACATTGGAATGGCAAAAGCAGCTGTTTTACCTGTTCCTGTTTGGGCACAGCCCAATAAATCTATTTTGTTTAATACTATCGGAATTGCTTGTTGTTGGATTGGAGTTGGGGTTTCGTAACCCTCGTCAGTTAATGCCTTTAAAATGGGCTCTATTAACTGCAAATCAGTAAATTTCATTAATTAATTGTATTGTTTGTAATACTTTTAATGCACCTAAATAATTGGAGAAGAATAATTTATTTACTCATTAAAAGTACACAAAGGTATGCCATTTAAGCCATTAACCTAATTTTATTATTTTGAGTAGTCTGAACTGTGATTTTTTTGATTGAATAGATTTATTTAATAATGGACGATAGTTGATATTGAAAATCTATGGTCCATGGTCTATAAACTATGGTCATAACATCAATAAGGCATGCGCATAATTTGCTTATTATTGAAGTTTTGCTGTGTTGGTCCGTCTTTTTTTATTAGTTGAGGCCCACATAAAGTAATATAAACTAAATTATGTATTTCATTAAGTTCAATTGTTAAGAAGGTATCGGTAAGTTTATCAATAACAACTTTTTCATAAATTTTTTTACGGTAACCAGTAATCGTTACAGTTAATAAGTATGTTTTTGTTCTTAAACTATCCAAAACTATTTCACCATCAGCATCAGAAAATTTTGCTCTAATAAAATCTTTTGCTTCCAATTTTACCATCGCAAATTCAATTGGCTTTTTCGTTTTTGCATCAATTACCTTAACTTCCAATTTACCATATTGAACAGTATCTGTTTGGGCAAATAAGTTTAGCCCAACCGCAAGAAAGGCAAGAGTTAATATGTATTTTAAATGATTCATAAATTATCAATAAGGCATACGCATAATTTGCTTATTATTCAAATTTTGTTGGGTTGGTCCGTCTATTTTTATTAGATTTGGTTTTGATGAGTGATTTATAAGTGGAAAGTAAATTTTTGAATCTAATGTGATTGTTCTTTTAATAATAGTGTCTGATTTTAAAATCATACCTTCAAGAATGGTTTTTGCGTGACCAGAACAATTTGCAGTAACATTATAAGTTCCAGTTAACAAACTATCAAAAATAGCTTGACCATATTTATTAGAATATTTTGACTTTTTAAATTCATTTCCTTTTAATGTTACTAAAGCATACTCAATTGGCTTTTTAGTAACGTAGTCAACAATTAATAAACTTAAAGAAGTTAAAGTTACATTCTCTTTTTCTGGTTTGAAACAGTTAATAGTTTTACCATGAACTATAAATACATTAGAAACGTTCAATGACTGTAGAGTTTTGGAAAAATTAGTTATGTTTTTTTGGATATCAATTTCAAAATTGTCTATTTTTTTATAACCACTCAAACTAATACTAATTAAATGTTTTCCATATTGTATTTTGTCAAATATGCATTCACCATCTATATCAGTGTATTTAAAAGCTTTTTTTCCATTTATACTTACAGAAACTCCAGCAAATTCTAAAGGCTTTTTAGTCATTCCATCAATTACCTTAACTTCCAACTTTCCATATTGAACAGTATCTGTTTGTGCAAACAAGGTTAAGCCAATTACAAGTATGGTGAGAGTTAATATGGATTTTAAATGTTTTATCATTGTTTTACAGCAAAGTAATCGCTTGCTATTCTAAGTTGTGTTAAGTAAAATGGATTAGGGTTGGTTAAAGGATTGTTGTTAAACGAAATAGGAGCAGCTGTTTTTTTATAGCTATACCAATAAAACTCTTCAATATCTGGATGTTTAACCCAATTGGTAATGGTATAATTGACATAGTTTTTGGGTAAGGTAACATCACAGCACCTTATACAGCTGTGCTCACTAAATACGTTAAGGTTTTGTTTCCGCACTTCAAAAATTGGAATCAACTTAAAACCAATAGTAATTACACAATCATCTGTAATAGTAATAAAGTTTAATAATTCGTTTATTTTAAAATTATTTTTATAAATCGTTACGCTGTAAACTCCTTTTGGCAATTCATTAAATTGATAAATTCCAATATGATTCGAAGTAGTTTGAAAAACTTGTTTCTTACCAATTAAAGTAATGGTAGCATTAGGTATTTCATTTTCTGAATAGGCATTTTTAATTTTACCTATCAAAGCTCCAGTTTGTGCTAAAATTGGATTTTTAATGCCAACTCCGATTAATGCCACAATCAAAAAAACAAATTTACCCAACTTCATTTATTTACCAATTATAGTTAAATTTTGGTCCATTCCTGCTATGCGAACACCATCAATATAATAAGCAGTATTCTCAGGACGAGCACCCATAATGCTTGGTGTTTCGCCATTACGTGAGTCTACTCCACGCATATAAGCTGCAATGGCATTGATGTTTTGGTTTGGTGCAATATTTATATTAGAAATACTAGGAGGTACAAAATTGGGTATTATATTCCCATAACTTGTATTTTTATTTGAATAATAATGACAATTGCTTACGTAATATAAGTTACTTAAAATTTTATTTCTAATTAATAAATCTGTATTATTACTAATAATTAATGTGTCGTGTTCACCTTTTAAATATTCTTTAATAAAACTAATTTTATAATTGCCCAAAGGAATTTGAGTAAAGGTATAATCACCGTTAGAATCAGTTTGAGTTTGGTATAGTTTATTGTTATCGTAAATGGTTACTGTGGCATTAGTTAGCGGTAAGTTTATTTCATCTGTAACAGTGCCAGATATTTTATTCAAAACTGTTTGGGTGTTTTGAGCCAATACTATTTGCCCAAATAAAAATAATATGATGCTTAATGTAAATGGTAATTTCATAATTTGATTTTTTTTAAAAGGTGAAACAAATTGCGCTATACCAATTAGTCACCAACCATTTACATTAAGTTGTATGGTTATAAAATTATTTTATTTAACCATCAATTTTTGGGTAAAAGTAAACTGATTACTAGTGGTTATTTTAACAAAATAGAGGCCTGTTTTGAACTTTTCGAGAAGTATTTTGCTATTGCCACGATTGTTTTCTTTTACTAAAATTTCTTCACCCAATAAATTAGTTATAACTATATTATATTGCTCATAATTAGCATTTATGTTCAGCATTTCAGTATTGCTAATTGGATTTGGAAACACTGAAATTAAGGGCTTTTCTATATTTTCAACACTCAAATTATTAAAAGGTACTCCCCAAGTTTCATTACCTTTTTTGTAGTAAACCATGTTTTCATTTGAATTTCCAATGAATTGATAGCTGTCATAACTAAAAAAACCCAATCCTTCGCCATAAGTAATGTTATATCCTGGGTCTGCGTGTAATTCATACCAACAACCGTTATTTGAATTATATTTATGCGTTGAACCAACAATAAAAAACCTTCTGTTGTTTAAATTATTCGTAATAATTTTTCGTCCTTCACTTTCATTAGAAACACGGTTTAAAATAGGTTCTTCGGGTAAATATTGTTTTTCGTTAATAAAATAGTTTACATTCAAGGTATCTATTAAAAGATGGTTTTTATCTGCTTTATTGGCATAATAAAAATATGTTGCTCTTTTTATTTGGTAATAAACAGAGTCTCTATTTTTAGAATATTTTTTATCTAATATCTTGTGTATTGAATTGGTTTTATTGTCGTCAGGGCTAATTGTGTAACTAAATTTTTCATAATGAAATTCGTCTCCAATTTCAAAATCAAATGTTTGTTTTAAAGTTAAATAAGTTTTACCTAGATTGTTTTTGCTCGTACCAATCAAGCTACTTTTAACAGTAGTAACTGGAAATGTTAAATATTCAAGTATTGTTATTGATCCATAGTTTTTGCTTATTTTTAAAGTTTGATTGTCTAATTGGCTTGTGACAAGATTGTTATTTTTATCATAAGTTGTAAATGAATATTCAATTATTGAATCAGAAGTATTTAAAAATGTTTCAACTATCTTGGATGAAATTTTTGCCAATATATAGCTTGAATCCTCAAATGTATAAAAGCGCCAAGTAGTACCTAAATTTGAACTTGGGTGGTAATAAATGGTATCATTATTTTGATTAAAAAACAAAAATTGATTATTTATCAATGCCATTTTATAGCCAAGCCAAGAGGGGCCGTTTGGCTTTATGCAACTTCTGTCTTCTGTATTCCAAGTTTTATTAATCTCAAAAATATTGATATTATCTATTTGGTAAGAAGAGTCTATTTTAGTTCCTCTGATTTTATTATTTTGATTACTAAAGAATGAAATATTGCTATCCACCAAAATGGGTTCGTAGTTTTGAGCAATACACATTTTTCCTAAAAAAAGTAATACAATAAAAAAGGTTAAATTTTTCATAAGTTGTAGTGTTTAATATAAGTCAAAATAAAACTTTAAAAGGTTGTTATGTTCATTTATAATGCAAAATAATAAATTTATTTACTTGTTTAGAATATTTTTAAAATAATTACTAAGTCATTTTTTCTAAATATCTTTTAGAAGCTTGAATAAAATAGTTCCAATTGTGAATGAAATAAAGCCAACACAAAAAATATAATGATAAACTTTATGTGGCTGACAGTAACAAATGGATTAGCCTTAAAAAAGCTACCTGCTTAGTTTTTGTTCCTGAATTAGGTCAATTTTCAATAAAAAATACTGGAAAATTCCCATTGTGTATGGTGCTTTTGTTGCTTTAATTTATTGAGTACTACCGCTTATAAATTCTTTCAAGTTCAATAATTTAATGGGCGCGGCATTAACCTTTATAATTTACAAAATAGTTTTGGACTATTTTGTAAATACAATTGGAATAACTTTTTATCAAAAACCATAAGATGAGGTAACACAAGTTGCGCGAGATATTAATGCAGGCATTAAATCAACCAACCCAACACTGGAGCCTTTGGAAATTGCAAAATTAAAAGGATTTAGAGATTTTGACAGACAGAACAGAGTTTTATAGTGGATAGGAATTGGAGGTTTTTTTACGCTTTTTAAATAATACTTGCTGCTTATTTACAAGAATCTGATGTGTCAGAAAATTTATCATTAAAATGGCAGCCCAACTATCAAATTCATACTGGACAAGCGAAGGTTGGAGCTACTTTTATGTTAACCCTTAAAGAAAAAGGAGAAAAACTTAGCCTAAAGATAGCAACTTATTGCAGGCAATTATAACTTCATTTTGAGTAATCATTTGCATACAAGTATTGGTTGGATTTACGCATTTAATTTGGTCACATGGATTACAACTTAACACATGGTGAATATATGCAGTATGGGTTCCATAAGGATAAAATACGTTAGGTTCTCCTGGCCCAAATAAACCCAAAGTTTTAGCACCACTTATAGCAGCAATACACAAAGGGCCACTTTCGTTGCCCACATATAATTCGCTTTTTTTTATGAGTGATGCCAGCTCTACTAAGTTAAATAGCCCTGCTGTGTTATGCGTTTTAAAATTGATTAATTGTTGAATTTCATTGATATACTCAACATCAGAACTATCGCCCACAAACAGAATCTCAAAGTCAAAATTATTTTTTAAATAAATGGCTAATTGAGCAAAATTTTGTTGAGACCATTGCCTTAGTTTTTTTCGCGCTCCTGTATGAAAAACAACAAATTTTTGAATGTATTCATTTTTCAAATAATCAATTACTTTATTATTGGTTTCATTAGCAATATAAATTTTGGGCAATAATTGCTCAGGAATTTCCTTTAACAATGGACTAATTATTTGCAAATTGGTAATTACTTCATGCGGATGTTTACCCGCTTTTTTGTTTCTTAACCTAATAGTTCCTCTATCTAATCTAATTTTAGGCATATTCAAAATAGCATGAAATATGCTTTTCCAATTGCCTCGCAGGTCAATAATGGTATCGTAATTATCGGTAATATCACTCCACAAACTAGTAGCCAAATGTATATTAGGATTGTTTGCCAATAAGTTTACTGCAAAAGGTTTGCAAAGCACGGTAATTTGTGCATTTGGATAAGCTTGTTTTAATAAATCAAAAACATGCAAACAGTAACACAAATCACCTATTTCATCTAATTTAATGCATACTATTTTTTTAGGTGTAAAGGCATTTATATTTCGCTTTCCATTTATTAACTTGCTTAAAATGACTGAAGCTCCATAAATTGCTTTTTCTTTCCAATTATTTATTTTCCAATTCACGGGCTTTTAAAGGTGTTTTTTGTTTTGGCAAGACCATCAATTAAAAATTTTGTCCAAGGTTGGTGTCCTTGCCAATCCTTCTATAATTAGCAATTAGCATTTGGTTTGTGAGGACACAAACCAAGGACAGGATTACTATCAACTAAATATTTCTCTCGTCCCATTCATCTCTACTTTCATAAACATATTTAAGTAATTCTTCTCCTTTTTCCTTTGATAACATTCCAAAATAATCGGAAGGTTTTTTCTTAGGTAAAACTTCAATATTATTAGGTAAAATCTTAATGATTTTTAGTTCCTCCAAGTCAAGTAATAATTATTCGGCTTTATCATTTAATAGCTCAACAACAATTTTTTTCATATTGCAATATACTTAAAATTAGATAATTTGTTTTCTCTTAAAAAGCTTATTCGAAAAAAGCAGTTTACTTGATGGAAACAAAAAAACCTTCAACGAAATTTGTTGATGGCTTTTGGAATTTATTTGACTAAAAGAAGTTTGTTGCTAAAAGTAGGAATTTACTCAAAAATTAACAACGGTTGGTGGAAACATCAATCTAAGGCAAATATTTTACGATTGTAATTTTGTAAAACGTTTAAGAATCAATTTTGCAAGCATTAAATGGTGATGAGCTCAAATTTGTTTTTACTAAGTTTAATAATTTTAAGTTTTTTGCCAGTGTTAAGTTCCAATTTCAAAAAAGCATCTTTATGAAATTTAAATAAGTCAGATCGCTTGTCTCTTTTAGTATAATTTCCATTATACTCAATATTTCCAACAACTACTATCAAATTTTCTTTCTCATTGTTAAAGCAAAAAAAATCTTTAAAATTACTAGTTATCCTAATGGTATTTTTTTCTATGTCTTTTTCTGTTATTGAATTTTTCGCATCAGGTAGAATTATATAATTAGTTAATTTCTTAAATGTTATTTTTAATTCTTGAAAAAGAAATAAAAATAGCTTTTCTTTATCTGAAAACTCTTCAACATCAATTTGGTAAATCATTTTTACTTTATTTTAGTTGAAATAGGGGTGATATTTTTGTACTTTTCAATTAAAATTTTACCAGAAATATTATTAGAACAGTTTAATTGCCAATAATCTTGTTTGGCAAAAAAATCTCTTTTATTGTTTACATAATATAGCCCAAGCAAACTTACTGATAAACCATTTTTGTACCAACTATAATATTCGTTTCCGAAATTATTTGGATCAACTATAAATTTATCGTGTTTTGGTTCAGTTCCCATTTTTCTTGTAATTAGATCAATTACACTTTTTAATTCTTTCTTTTCAATTGGAGTGTTTATTTTTAGAATATGTTTCAAACCAATAATTTCCAATCTAACATTTGGCTTGCTTTTTAAGTAAACAACTTCTACAAGACAATCCTTATTATCTTGAATATAATTTTCCTTTATTTCACTTCTAGATATTGTGTCACCGATTGAAAAACCGTCTATTTCAAATTTTATTGATTTGTAATTATTTGTTTCTTCAAAGTCTTTGAGATCATCCTTTGTTGTTAGAATATTTACAACTTCATAATCATTATATAAAAATAGTTTTTTCGTGCCTTCAATTTCTTTAATATCATATCTGATAGTTTCTGAAATAAGTGTGTCTTTCATGTTTTTACCCACTTTAACAGCCCAATTGTTATTATAAGTCAATGTACTATCTGTTAAATGTATTGGAAAGAATGTATCTCCAACCATTTTATTTAAATTCTTGTCATACTTAATAGCAGAATGATAAAATAAATTATCAATCCAAACATCATTTTCTATTCCCCAAGCTACTTTTTCGAAGTATTTCAAGTTGTGATTAGTATCTTTAATACAAGAAGAAAAAAGAATTGTTATTATTATTATGTTCTTTCTCATAATTGATCTTATCTCTCTTTATACATCGTATCGTAATAATTAGCATAATCTCCACTGGTAACTTCGTCCATCCATTGTTGGTTATCCATGTACCAATTAATGGTTTTTTCTATACCTTGTTCAAATTGCAAACTTGGTTCCCAACCTAATTCTTTCATGATTTTGTTGGCATCAATGGCATAACGCAAATCGTGACCAGCTCTGTCGGTTACGTAAGTAATTAACTTTTCGCTTTCGCCTTCAGGTCTGCCTAAAATTTTATCCATGGTTTTACAAATTACCTTTATCAAATCAATATTGGTCCACTCGTTAAAGCCGCCAATATTGTAGGTTTCGCCAATTTTTCCTTTGTGGTAAACCACATCAATTG
>JBGSBN010000149.1:0-8921 GCA_041730515.1 Methylacidiphilales bacterium
GTATAAGCATAAAACAACCAGAAAGGTTATTTAAATGCATGGGTTTATGATAATCTTTGTTTTTTAACTCGTATTGCTCCAATTTGTTTTTGAATAATTGCGCTAAACTTTTGGGAACAAAACGCCTAAAAATTAAATCGAAGGGCGTGGGTAACAGTTTGCATAAATGCTGTATTTGCCCATCAGGATATAAAACCTTAGGCATAAGTAAACCAATGTTTGGATTTTGCTTTAAATAAGCAATGGCATTTTCAATACAATCTTTATTGATAACCACATCAGGATTTACAACCAAATGATAAGGTGCTAAATTTTGAGCAAATTGAATGGCTTTGTTATGCGCTTTTCCATATCCTAAATTGGCATTATTAAATATATAATGGCCATTATTTTCTTCCACAAAAAGCTGTAATTGATTGGTTTCTGAATTATCGCTTACTATTAATTTTACCGGTACATTTATTTGGTTAATGCTATTGATTAAGGGCAATAAATCATCAGGCTTACTATGGTAAACTACTAATGAAATGGTAAGTTGATATGGAAATTGACTACTCAAATAAATACTATAACTGATTCATTAAATTGGTAGAACCAATTGGGCGTTTTACGGTATAACCTTCTCCAAAAGTAACATTGATTAACCTACCAAATTCGCGGGCTCTGCCCTCCACATATTTCATAAAGTCTAAACTCGAAATAGGTGTTTCGGGTTCTGTGTTATTGGGATCGTAAAATTGACTGCTGAAAGCTTTAATAGCTTCCATTTTTTTATCGAAATAGGGTGTTATGTCCACTACCAAATCAGGTTGGGTTAGCCTATCTTGAATATAATGGTAAATTTGTTTTGGGCGCCAAGCTTCTTGTTTTGCTCCAATGTGGTTTGTTTCAATTTTTATCAATCCGCTTAAAAAAGCAGCTTCGCTCACTAAATCTGCTGCTTTACCGTGGTCGGTATGTCTATCCATTTCGGCATTACAAAGTATAATTTCGGGTTGATATTGGCGAATTTTTTCAATGATTTTTATTAAAGAATCGCGGTTTTTTTGAAAAAAACCATCAGCTAAACGGAGGTTATCTCGTACAGAAAGCCCTAAAATTTCAGAAGCATTAGCCGATTCAATTGCTCTAAGTTCGGCAGAACCTCTTGTTCCTAATTCGCCTTGGGTTAAATCGACTACACCAACTTTAAAACCTAATTTTATGTGATGTAAAATAGTGCCACTACAAGCCAATTCGGTATCATCGGGGTGTGCGGCAAAGCATAGTATGTCGAGTTTCTCCATAGGGCGAAAATACTTTAATTTTTGTAATTGTAAAGCACGTTTAATAAACGCCACTCCTTAATGCACCAACAACCACTTACAGCCAAACAATTGCGTTAGGGATAGCAGTGGAAATCCTTTTTTGTTGGTTTTGGAAAATGGCAGGGCAAAAAAGATTTGGAACGAATAGCCCGTTCGAACGCCCAGATATTGGTTAACGAGTTGATTGGTTGATTAAGTTGATTTCAAAATCCGCACACACTCATATCTTGCAAGTCTTTGTTTTGATAAGCCTCAGGCTAATTTACTCCAATTTCAAAAAGTTGTAACTTTTAAAGGCCTAAATGTATTTCCATCCTTTTAATTAATTAACAGCCAGAGGCTGCTGCATATACTCACTAGCGAGACGCTAGCGAGTGCAAAAAATACAATTATTTTTACACAAACAGCTGATGCAATTTAACTACTTGTTCTATTAACGAGTGTTTGTCATCGTTTATAATTTCGAAAGTGGCTTTGGCTAATTTTTCTTCTTGTGTAAACTGATTATTCATGCGGGCTTGCACTTGTTCTTGCGTAATTTGATCACGGTGCATTGTGCGCTCTATGCGCAATTGTAAAGGTGCAGTAACGACTATAAATTTTTCTAACCCTTTGTAACTATCGGTTTCAAACATTAAGGCTGCTTCTTTTATAATATAAGGAACACCCAGTTTTTTTTGCTCCAAAATCCAATTATCAAAATCGGCAAATACAATGGGGTGAACTGTTTTGTTTAACTCGGTTAACAATGTTTTATTGTTAAATGCAATGGCCGAAATGTGGGCTCTGTTTAAACTTCCATCAGCAAAATAACTTTCGTTACCAAATAAGGTTTTTACAGTATTTATAATTTCATTATTAGTAACCATGAGCAATTTTGCCCTATCATCAGCATTATAAATAGGTGTACCTAATTGTTTAAAAATGCTACATACTAATGATTTTCCGCTACCTATGCTTCCTGTTACTCCAATTTTTTGCATATTCAAAACTAAATAAAAAAAGTCAGACATGGCTGCCTGACTTTTTATAAAAATTATTCAAAAAACTATTTTTTAGTTTCTTCTTTTTTTACTGGATTTAAAGCTTGAGTAGCTTCTAAGCTAACCGCACTTTTATTAATGCGTAAACGAGTTCCTTCGCTTTCAATAATTAAATGTGCTTCGTGAACTTCTACTACCTTAGCTTGAATACCGCCAAGGGTAACAATTTTTGATCCTTTTTCAATTGATTCAATTAATTTTTTTTGATCTTTTTGTTTCTTCATTTGAGGACGAATCATAAAGAAATAAAAAATTGCAATCATTGGTACAAAAAATACCAATTGTTGCCATCCACCGCCTTGAGGGGCTGCTTGTAATAAAGTTAAATTCATGGTTTATGTGTTTGTTTTGTTATTATTTATTAATTAATGTGCCGAACCTGTGCTAGTAGAACCTGGTTTAGGTGTAACCTCACCTTTAATTAAAAGCATGGTGTTGGTTGGGGTAGTATTTGCTACAATGGTAACTGTTTTTTCAGCATGATTGGGTTTTCCTTCACTGTTAAAAGTTACATCAATTTCGCCACTTTTACCAGGCGCAATTGGTTCTTTTGGCCAATTTGGAACTGTGCAACCACAGCTAGCAGAAGCATTGGTAATTAACAATGGATTTTTACCTGTATTGGTAAATTTAAATTTATAATTTACCAAATCGCCTTCTTTAATGGTGCCAAAATCATAAATGTTCTTTTCGAACGTAATTTCGGTTGCATTTTTATTTTCTTCTGTTGGATTTTCAGCCGAAGCAGTATTGGTTACAATTTCGGTACCCGCTTGTTTGCCCGACTCATTATTGCCGCAGGCAATAGCCATTAAAACTAAAGTTGAAATAAATACTTTTTTCATGGTTTATTTTTTAATTAATTTGATTAACTATATGATTTTGTGTTTATTAATTACTCAACCAAACCTCTACCGGTTTTGTTTATTTTGTTTTCCTTACGTAATTCCAATTGTACTTTATCTAACACACCATTCATAAAAGTATGGCTATTAGGGCTGCTGTAAAGTTTTGCTATTTCTAAATACTCGTTAATACTTACCTTTACTGGAATTTGATTAAAGTTTAATATTTCGCACATTGCCATTTTCATCAACACCATATCTACAGTAGCAATTCTATCAGCATCCCAATTTTGAGTTTTAGAACTAATCAATTCAATTAACTCATCTTCTTGTTCTAAGGTTTCCATAAATAAATCTGAAACAAAGTTAGTATCTTCCATTTTATCGTTATAAAAACCTGGTAAAATTTCGGCTGCTTTATTTTGTTTAATGGATGCTAATGTTTTTTGAAAAGCCATAATTACCATTACTTCATCATCTTCCCAATTAATGAATTTTTCTTCCATATAATGGTTAAAAACTTCACTATCGGCTACTAAACTTTCAACTATTTCTAATAAAATTTGCTTATCGGCAAATACTGTATTATCATTTTCGGTAGTAGCCTCCACTATGGTTTCAATTGCCTTTACCTCGTTTAATATTTGACGAAAAAAATCGCTGCTTTGATTCCAATCTAGTTTTCTAGCTTTAATTTTTTCTTGTAAAATAATGTCATTTTCTAGCATGGCAATGGCAGCATTGTTGTAAATTGCCTTTAAAAATGCCATTTGAGCAGGTTGTGGAATATACTTATTGTTTTGAAGTTCAATTTCCTTTCCTATAAAAAACTTAAACTCAATCAAAAAAGACATCAAAAATACGTAAACATCGTATGCTTTATCTAATGATTTTACAAGATTATTTTTAGCAACCGACCTACTTGTTGACTGATCTTGTTTGTAAGCATATAATGCTTGAAAGGTTTTAATTCTTAAAAAACGTCTGAATAGCATAGCTATTTTGTATGTTATGTATGCTAATTTGTATAAAATTCAATAGGCCTAGCAATACATTATTTAATTACCTAAAGAACAGTTTGAAAACTAAGCCTAGCAATTTGCTAGACTTAGTTTAAATTTTAAATACTAATAAGTGGAACCTACACGCATCATATCATTAATGCGTTTTTGAGCTAACTCGGTAGCAGCTTTTTGCGTATGTACTTTTTCTTTATCCGATTTTTGGAAAATGGCTAAAGTAGTATCATAAATTTTTTCGGTATTGCTAAATGCAGTTTCACGGTTATATCCAATATGTTCTTGGTAAACATTAATTAGACCACCTGCGTTAATTAAAAAGTCTGGTGCATAAGCAATGCCTTTTTCCATAAGCATCGGACCATGAATATTTTCATCGGCCAATTGATTATTAGCAGCACCTGCTACTACTTTACATTTTAATTTATTAATATTTACCGAATCTAAAATAGCACCTAAAGCACAAGGAGCAAAAACATCTACGTCAAGGCCATAAATTTCATCGCCTTTTACTACTGTTGCCCCAAATTCTTTACTATATTTTTTTAACATTTCTTCGTTAATGTCGGTAATAAAAAGTTTTGCGCCTTCTTTGTGTAAATATTCTAACAAATGGCCACCAACTTTACCAATACCTTGAACAGCTACTTTTTTACCCGCTAAACTATCGGTTCCAAAAGCGTGCTTTACAGCTGCTTTCATACCAACAAAAACACCATAAGCAGTTACTGGGCTTGGATCTCCTCCCCCACCCATACTTTCAGGTAAACCTACCACATGGCTAGTTTCCATGTTTACGTATTCCATATCGCGGGTAGTGGTATTTACATCTTCAGCGGTAATGTATTTGCCATTTAGGTTTTCTACAAAACGACCAAATTTGCGCATCAATGCCTCTGTTTTTAAAGTTTTTGCATCGCCAATAATTACTGCCTTTGCACCGCCTAAATTTAAGCCTGAAATAGATGCCTTGTAGGTCATCCCTCTGCTTAAACGCAATACATCATTCACTGCTTCGGCCTCGTTGGTATAATTCCAAACGCGGGTTCCACCCAATCCTGGTCCTAAAACAGTATTGTGAATGGCAATAATTGCTTTTAATCCAGTGTACTCATCTTGGCAAAATACTATTTGCTCATGATCGTGTTTTTGCAACTGCGAGAAAATATCTGACATAATTTTTTGTTTTTAAAAGGCTGCAAAAGTATGTTTATTTTTCACATTTCATAATGGTATTGAAGATGATTTTTACCTGAACACTTTGCATCATTTTAGAATGTAAACTATTTAAAATAAATAACATATAAAATGCTTATAATCAATGTTTTATATTAAATACATTTAATTACCTATTAAATAAAACACGTTCTCCTTTTTTGTGTTCGTTAAATACACCATTTTGATAAGTTAAATGGCCACTAACAATGGTGGTATCAATACTTGAACTAAATGTATAACCTTCAAACGGACTCCAATTGCACTTATACAAGATATTTTCTTTGGTTACTGTTTCTGGTTTTTCCATATTAACCAATACTAAATCGGCCCAAAAACCTTCGCGTATAAAACCACGTCTGTCTATATCAAACAAAATAGCTGGATTATGACACATTTTCTGTACCATGTTTTCTAAAGTTATTTTTCCTTGTTTATAACATTCAATCATGGCTTGCAAGCTATGTTGAATTAAAGGTCCACCACTTGGGGCATTTACATAAATTTGTTCCTTTTCTTCAATAGTATGCGGTGCATGATCGGTGGCAATAACATCAATTCTTCCATCGTTTACTGCCTCCCAAATGGCATCTCTATCTTCAGCAGTTTTTACCGCAGGATTCCATTTTATGTAGTTACCTTTAGTATCGTAATCAGCATCGGTAAACCACAAGTGATGAATACATGCCTCAGAAGTAATGTGTTTTTCGCTTAAAGGAATGGAATTATCAAATAAATCTAACTCTTCTTTGGTACTTATATGCAACACATGCAGCCTAGTTTTATACTTTTTGGCCAAATTAACGGCATAACTAGATGAAAGGTAACAAGCCTCTCTGCTTCTAATTAATGGATGGTATTTGGCAGTTAATTTATCGCCAAATTCAGCTTTATATTTAGCTGTATTTTCTTTTACCAAAGGGTCATATTCGCAATGCGTGGCTATTAATGCCTTTACTTGACTAAAAATGTTTTCAAGTGCAATGGGGTCATCTACCAACATATCGCCTGTGCTGCTACCCATAAATATTTTTACACCACAAACATTTCTCTCATTTACCTTCAATAATTCGTTTAAATTAGTATTGGTAGTACCCATGTAAAACGAGTAATTGGCCAATGAAACCTCGCTAGCTCGGGTATATTTTTGCTCCAACAATTCGTAATTAGTAGCACTTGGAACAGTATTGGGCATTTCCATATAAGTGGTACATCCGCCAGCTACTGCCGCTTTTGCTTCGGTATAAAGCTCACCTTTATGTGTTAAACCTGGTTCCCTAAAATGCACTTGATCATCGATAATACCAGGTAATAAAAATTTACCAGTTGCATCTATTACCACATCGGCTGGCATGGCAATGGCATTGGTATCAATTTTTTCTATAAAACCATTTTTTATAAGTACATCTGCGCCATAAATTTTACCTTCGTTAACTAAGGTGGCATTTCTAATTAAAATTGTTTGCATTGTGTTATGTTAAATTGTGATTTAGTTTATTATTGATGAATCTAATTCAATTTGATGGACTTAATATGTAATCAAATTTTACAGTGAACAAAAGTAAAGGATTTTGTAAAAATTACCCTTTTATTAAACAATGAAATTTAAAATCCAAGTTAAATATTTAATTATAATTACACGTTAAAGATTACTATATTACTTATGATTAATAGATTAGGAAAATTTAAAAAATAAAATATTCAACTAAAAAAGTTTTAAATTATTATTTGGAAACTGATTTATAGGCTTAGCAGTAAAATGTTTAGGGATTGAAATACAGTACTATACCTAATTTAATGCCCTAAAAAAAATAAGCACTTGTTTATATTATTCGTTTTATTATAATTGCAAATAGAAAAACAGTTGATTCCATTTCAAATTTTCAAGAATTATCATTTTTCTTCAATCGTTGCATTAACTGCAAAATCAAAACAAATCAAAACAAAATTTATTGTAAACAACTTTACACTACTACATGTACGAAATATCTAATTTGAATCAAATGCTAGTTTCTGAATTAAGAACATTGGCTGAGTCATTGAAAATCAAAAACATTGAATCATTAAACAAAGAACAACTAGTGACAACTATTTCTGAAAAATCGAACCAAGAAAAACCAAGTAATGAAGCAGCTCCAAAGGTTCGCAAAACAAGGGTAAAAAAAGAAAAAATAGAATCAACACCCAATGAAGAGTCAGTAATAGCACAAATTCCGCTTTTGGCAGAGGAGAAAGTGGAAAAAACTACTGAAACCGAAACACCAATAGCCAATGTAAATCCACCAAAAATTAGGCAAGAACATTCGGCTAAAAACAATAACGAAAACAAGGAGCGAAATAGCAGACCAAGGATAAATAATAATAATAAGCAAAATCCAGTTTCTACTGAAATAAAAGAAAACAATTATAATAATGCAGTAGCTGAAAACACAGCGAATGAAAATACAGTTATTAGTAATTTAACAACTACCAACAATACAGAATTGGAGCAAACCAATTTAGAAAATAAACCCGAAAACACTGGAGTTGAAAAAGGTTTACCAAATACCGAAAACAAAGATTTACCAAGAGATAATCGCCCTCCAAATCGTTGGGATAAAAATAACCGCAACGATAGACAAAATTTTAGAGAGAAAGAAAAACAAGAATATGTTGAACTTGATGGTATAGTTACCTGCGAAGGTGTGTTAGAAACCATGATGGATGGCTACGGATTTTTGCGTTCAAGCGATTACAACTACATGTCGAGTCCTGATGATGTGTATGTTTCTCCATCGCAAATAAAATTATTTGGATTAAAAACTGGTGATACTGTTAAAGGAACTATTCGACCTCCAAAAGAAGGTGAAAAATATTTTGCTTTAATTAAAGTAGAATCAATAAATGGACGTGTTCCTGCCGAAGTTAGGGATAGAATTGCATTTGAACATTTAACCCCATTATTTCCAGATGAACGTTTACGTTTGGCCGATAATGCAAGTACCTATTCTACCAGAATTATTGATATATTGGCGCCAATTGGTAAAGGGCAGAGTGGATTAATTGTGGCACAGCCAAAAACTGGTAAAACCATTTTATTAAAAGATATTGCTAATGCTATAGCTAAAAATCATCCTGAAGTATATTTATTGGTTTTATTAATTGATGAACGTCCAGAAGAGGTAACAGATATGCAACGAAGCGTTAGAGCTGAAGTGGTGGCAAGTACTTTTGACGAGCCTGCTGAAAAGCACGTAAAATTAGCCAATATGGTTTTGGAAAAAGCCAAACGTATGGTTGAATGTGGACACGATGTGGTAATTTTATTAGATTCAATTACCCGTATGGCACGTGCATTTAATACTGTTGCACCTTCATCGGGTAAAGTACTTTCGGTTTGTGTAAAGCATTAGCTTCCACACCACCCGAAAGTACTTTACCTGATGATGGTGCAACTGTATTGAATGCACGTGCCATACGTGTAATTGAATCTAATAAAATTACCACATCGTG
>JBGSBN010000150.1:0-8873 GCA_041730515.1 Methylacidiphilales bacterium
ACCTCCGGCAGGGCCTCGACGACGAAGCCGACGATCCGGCCGCCGGACTCCTGGGCCAGGTACGCGAAGCTCGGGCTGAGGGCGTGCCAGCGGTCCTCGGGCTGGTCCTCCGTCACGCGGCCGAACTCGACGGCGCGCAGCCAGTCGAAGTCGACGTCGTGGTTGAGGTACAGGCGAGGGCGCGCGTCCACCCCCACACTCTCGCGCATCGGGCGGCCCGATCCGCCGGTGCGCCGTGCCGCGCACCCCGCCCGTGCGGCGGCGTCAGGACAACCGAAACTGATGTAACGGTGGGAGATAATTATTGGCCATTAAGTACATTATTCAGAAGTCAAGTTGGTAATGTAAGATTAGACTCATTAGGAACGTACGAAATAATATACTCAGTAACAGATGGGTCAGGTAATGTGGCTACAGCAGCAAGAACAGTGATAGTGAGAGATACAAAAGCACCTGAAATTAAATTAATTGGTGGCAACACCATTAACTTACCTAGATTTAGCTTGTATCAAGATGCAGGAGTAGTAATTTTAGATAACTATAACTCAGATGCTGAAATACGCAAAAACTTAACTATCACCAGTAATTTACCAGTTAATTCGGATGGTAACTATTTTGGAAATATTGAAGGTTTATATATTGTGGAATATAAAGTAAGAGATTTGTCGAATAATATTTCGAAACCAATTACTAGAACAGTAAATGTAGTGGCAAGCACATCAAGTGTAGAAGATGCCATTAACGCTAACAATATTTTAGCAATTTATCCAAATCCAAGTAATGGAATTATAAAAGTTAAATTGTTTGAAGCTACCAATGCTGATGTAAATGTAAAAGTTTACAATTCAGTTGGTGCATTAGCTAAAACAATTACGCTAACCAATAAAGATTTAACAGAAAAACAATTAGATTTAACAAACTTTGCAAATGGTGTTTACTTGGTTCAAGTAGAAACTGAAGGTAAAGTTTACACTCATAAAATTAGTGTGGTTAAATAATTGATAATTAATGAATTTTAAAAAAGGTGCTTTTCGAAAGGAAAGCACCTTTTTTTTGGTTTTTAAGTAAAAAGTGATTGGATATTTGGAATGAATACTCTTAATTGTAATCAAAATATTGAAATTGCTCAGCTAATTTGTTTTGCCCAAATTAAGGGCTAATTTGCAGCCCATTTCAAACCGAAAATTTAAATATAAACAATATGATAATTGGAGTTCCAAAGGAAATTAAAAACAACGAAAACCGTGTAGGCTTAACCCCTGCAGGTGTTAGTGCATTTGTAAAAGCTGGTCATCCAGTTTTTGTTCAAGCTACTGCCGGAAACGGAAGTGGTTTTTCTGATGCTGATTATACCGCTGCTGGTGCAACTGTGTTGCCTACCATTGCCGATGTGTATGCAAAAGCAGAAATGATTGTTAAAGTTAAAGAACCAATTGAACAAGAATATCCTTTAATTAAAGAAGGTCAATTATTGTTTACTTATTTCCACTTTGCTAGTTACGAGCCACTAACTCACGCTATGATTGAGCGTAAAGCAATTTGCTTAGCTTACGAAACTGTAGAGAAAAAAGACCGTTCATTGCCTTTATTGGTTCCAATGAGCGAAGTAGCAGGACGTATGAGTATTCAAGAAGGTGCTAAATACCTTGAAAAACCAATGGGTGGACGTGGAATTTTATTAGGAGGCGTTCCGGGTGTAAAACCTGCTCAAGTATTGGTATTAGGTGGTGGTATAGTAGGTACTCAAGCTGCTAAAATGGCTGCGGGTATGGCTGCTGATGTTACCATTATGGATATTTCAATTCCTCGTTTACGTGAGTTAGATGATATTTTACCTGCCAATGTAAAAACAGTATTTAGTAACGAATACAATATTCGTGAAGCTATAAAAACTGCTGATTTAATTGTAGGCGAGGTGTTAATTCCAGGTGCTAAAGCTCCTCATTTAATTACACGCGATATGTTAAAAGAAATGCGTCCGGGTACTGTTTTGGTTGACGTAGCTGTAGATCAAGGTGGATGTATTGAAACTTGTAAACCTACTACACACGAAAATCCAACTTACGAAATTGATGGAATTATTCACTACTGTGTAGCAAATATGCCAGGTGCAGTTCCTTATACTTCAACTTTAGCTTTAACCAATGCTACTTTACCTTATGCATTACAATTAGCAAACAAAGGTTGGAAAAAAGCATGTGCTGATAACGAAGAATTACGTTTAGGTTTAAATGTAGTAGATGGAAAAGTAGTTTACAAAGGTGTTTCAGATGCATTTGGATTACCTTACCACGAAGTAAGTTCAGTACTTTAGTTAAATTCGAAATTTTAAATTCGAAATTCGAAAAATATATTTAGTAAAAAGCCCCTTCAAAGTTTTTTGAAGGGGCTTTTTTTGTTTTATTTGAGTTTATTAAAGGCATTTGATTCAGGCCAATTCCATTCAAGCCAACTTTTATTTTTCCAGTCAGCAATAAAATATTTTTTTCGTAACTCAATAAAATTCGAAAACTCATTACTATTTACAATTCCCCTTGTATCAAATATAAATCGGCTTGCTTGTATGCTATCAATTTCATGTAAATGCAATTTATTTGTTTCTAAATATGGCAAAGCACTATTGTTTAAATCTTGCAAAAAACTGTAATGAATGTATGCAGTTTTATAATTAGAAAAATTGTATTTGGCTATTATTTTATCCCAATTAATTAAAGCAGCACTCAAAAAAATGATATAAATTGAAATGGAATTGGTAACTAATAGAAATGCAGTGTTTTTTGACCTAATTGTTTTAAATATGATGGATACAATTCCAAAAAAGCAAGCCGCTAAAAAGTAGTAAACAAAAATTCTTTTATAAGCTAAAGCAAAGTATTTAATATAATAACTATTTCGGTATGCAACTGAAATAATCATGATAATATTTTGCACCAACCAAATTATTATTAGGGTTTTTAACGGTTTATTGTTTTTTAAAAAAACCAAATTGGAGCTTAAATAGTACAAGGAAACACCTATGGAAATTAGCACTGCTACTATTAACAAATAAGTTCCTTGATGAACCATTTCTTTTAAAAAACCTCCATTCCATTTAAAATCTATCCAAATGTGTTTTATATCTAAATAATTGATGGTTAGTATTAATAAATTGAGTAAAATGAATAATCCTATTCCTACATAATTAATCCTTAGAAGTTTTCTGTTAAGATATTTCAGCACATTTTGTTTTGTTCTTTTTCTTATCAGGTTTGTAGTTTCTTCTAAATCTTTTGTTATTAATCTTTCAATTGAAAATTTTGCAATAAAAAATATCCCAATTACTAAGCCCAGAATAAACAACACTATTTTTCCAATAGAAATGTTTGAAAAGTAGCTGAAAATATGGTTCAAAAACTTATCAATGGCTGTTTCAAAGTATATATTAGAAAGGGAGTAAAGTTTAACTAGAACCAATAAAACAATGAATGGGATAATTATTAAAGGAAGCCAAAATTTTAACCTATTGTTTTGTTTTAAATTGAAACTATTAGTTATTAATTGGTTTATGCTATGAGGGATTTGGGTAATAGCATCGTAAATAAAAAGGGGTACAAAATGGAAATAATTTATTTTAGGATGAATTGCAGCTGATAAATAAATAATGAAAGACAACCAGAAAAATACCAAGCTATAAGTAGTATGAGCTAAAATTACACTGAATGCACTTATCCAACAACTGAAATGAATAAAAACTGTTGTTTTAGTAGTAGGTGCCTTATTGAAAATATAGGTTAGAACAGAGCTCAAACACAATAAAACAAGGCAGTTAATGCCCATATTATGTTTGTAAAATAGGAGTTGAAAGGCAGTAGCAAAAATAAATAATATCCAAATAGGTAATCGATTGTTTAACATAACAACGATTGAACGTTTTTTTAAAATTTATAGTATAGAAAAAGCGATAGTTGTTATTTATAATTCATGACTACTTGAATCCAATAGTGGAATTTTTTGAGCTATAATTCAGCTATTTAGGCGTTGTAATTATTTATTTCAATTACTCTTTCAGCTTTATTTTTTTTGCTTAAAGCCATAATAGTTTTATAAAATTGTTCATGAATGATTTTAAAATTCTCTAGGTCAATTCTATATAAAGATAAGTCAGGATAACAATTTTCATCATAATCCGCAAACACAAGTGGAGCTTTATACTTCTTTCTGTTTTTATCCATTTGTTTAACTTTAATTTCAATGCATAAATCGGTTTTTCCAATATTATAATACCTTATATTATCAATGTTTTGCCAATACACCCATTCATTAGCCAGCGGAAAACTAATCTTATCTGAATCAATAATTACTGCGGGTTTCAATAGTCTTTTTACGTTAAATACTATTGCAATAACCAATAGTAAACAGCACAAAACGTCTATATATTTATTTAAGAAATGAGGAAACTGAGCTATGATTATTAGTAATAAAACAAGGAAGAAAAATATGGAAAATACATACCTAACTTTGGGATAATAGATTTTTATAGTTTTCATTTTTTTCGCAGTTACTTTTCTATTATTCTATTAATTTTGGTTTATACTTAATCACTTTAATTTGATCCTTTTTATAATTTCCAATTGGAAAACGTACTCCAATATCAAAATACGATAAATAAGAAGACTCCCATTTACCGCTATTTAATGTGTAGTATGAAGGTAGTAAATTCATCCCAATAAATCCATATTTAAAAAGAATAACATTTGCATCGAAACATAGTCCTAAAGTAGTTTTATTACTTTTATTTAATTCAATGATTTTGTTTGTTGTTGAATCGTCAAATATTTGCCTGTATCTAAAATGAGTTAAACTCAGTCCATAACCCAAAGTTAAACTGATATTATTAGTTGAAAATATATTAATATCATGATTGTTGGTCAATTTGGCGCTAAATGATTGCGCAAATTGAGCAGTGTCAATAAACCTTCTATCCATAACAGGAAATGCAATATCTGAAATGCCAGTTGCCCCTACACTTAATGAAAGAAAAGAACGTTTAGAATGATAGTAATCAACTCCAACTTTTAAACCCATGTATGATTTAAAATTTTCTAATCCTTGTCCCCTATTAAACTCTAAAAAATTAATCCAAGGAATTGATCCTCGCAGAAAAAATTGACCTTTTTTAGATGATTTCCATTTTTGATAAAAAAGCTTCTTATCAAAGAAATCAACATATATAGATTGGTCATAACTATAAATTTTCTCACGAGAAGAAGCATCTATAACATATCCTATTGGACAAAAATAAACAAATAACAAATTTCCCCATTTAAACTCAGGAGAAACTTTGCTTTTAATTCGAATTGTTTTTTCAACTGAATCATTTTTTACAACGATATTAAAATCACTATAGCTTCGGGGCACCACAAGACAAAGTGGAGTTGTAAAACATGAATCATTATCCAAACATATAGTTGCCGAATCGGGCTTGGAGTGAACCTCTATTATCATCTGTTTATTATTTAAAAGAGACGCACAAGAAGTAAAAAGAAAACTACCCAAAACTATTAAAATATAAATTCTCATATTGTTATTGTTTTTTGCTTGCCACCAATTGGTTAGTAAATTTAAAAAGCTGGAGATTTCGATCATTGCGATAGTATTATGAAAGGTTGCGGAGCACTTCACTCGTTTTTGCCGAACACTCATTATAACCAGTTGTTATTTCCATACTTTCCACCATGGTTTTTTACTCATTGGTTTACTTTCATTTTTTAGGTCAATAGTTATTGTTACACTCTCCTCAACTATCCATATTGTTGCTGTTTCAATATTTATGGAATTCAAATTTAAAAAACTTTCTACTTTATCGGAAATGAATTCTGTGTTCCTATCATTTGGCAAGTTGCCAAGTCTAGGTACTGAAATTATTGTTTCTTCTTTGTTTTCAATTCTTCTTATCCTATCAATAAGCGTTTCAAGATTTCCTTTCGTATAAGTCGTTATGGTATCTTTAGCAATATTGAATTTTTCGTCTAGCATAAAATAGTCCGTTACAAGAATTGAGAAAAATTCGTTATCTCTTTTATCGTAATAAAATATTTCCGAAAGGCGATCAGTTGGTTGTTGAAGTCCAATTGTAAGCCAGTTATGAATTTGTTCAGGTTTGGTCATTTGATAATCATGCCATTAAAGTCAATTTTATATTTTCTGTTTCCCCAATCAGTAGCCAAAATATAATCGTCATTGATTTCAAAACTGTGCTTGCCGTCTAATGTTGTAAAAATATCTGCACCACTTTGTTGCCAAAGTACATTTCCATTCATGTCAAGTCGTGAAATTTCAAATTCACCGTGAATAATGTAACTGTCTTGATATTTGTAAATTTCTAAACAAGTTGCTCGGTCTGCTTGTGTCCGCCAATACAATGTTAAATCAGGAATTGATAAGCAAAAAATGGTGTCTGAGCAACAAATTAAAAGCCTATCATTTTCAATTATTGTGCAAGTATCATGAATACCAGTTCCGCCTCCAATAGAACAAATCACTGCACTTTTTATTAAAGTGGTGTCTTGAAATATTTTTATCCCAAAAACTGATGAAAAGTGATATTCATATTTATCAAAGTAAACATAATCGTATTGATGAACATTGCTAGCCGAGCCTACTGTAAAAGTTTGGTCGGCATAAATGTCAATGCGATATTTCTCTGTTGTGTAGTATGTCATTATAACTGGCTATATCGTTTTGGGGTTTAGCTAAGGTGCCAATTTTGATAATCGCAAAAGCTTTCGAAATCATTTAACCACTGAACCACTAATTTTTGGTAGTTGCTGTTAGCGGTTCGTGCTTCTTTCAATTCATGTTTTTCACCCACCATACTTTGCAAAGTGTATCTTTTGTCATTGCGAAGCCAATTGCGTATTCGTCAATGTTGATGGAATATGAAAAATTGACTGTGTCGCCAACACCCGATTTTGTCCAATAAACAGTAGTATCTTCAGATTTAGTCATTGACCTTCCAACGTCATTGTGGTCTGAGTCAGGAAGCCCTAACCTTTGCAGAATATCCTGACGTGTTGTTTTCCCAATTGTTATGTTACCAGGTAAAGTAATGTATTTGTCAAGCAAATAAATACTTTCTAAGTCCCCTCTATTGGAATTAGCGATTTTCAAGAAATTGAATGTTAGTGAAGGATATCCAAAAGTCAACAATGAATCTTGACTTATTCCCCATTGTTCCTTGAATAAATATTGGGGTTTGCCCTTTAAAACAATAATGCTGTCAATGGAATGAATATTAAAATATGGTTCGGCAAACTTGAATATAGTCTTTACAATCGAATCATGGTTGAAAGATTGAGTTTTGTTACTATCAATTACGTCAGATGTTTTAGGTTGATAGGAGTTTCCATACGAAATGAAGATTGTCAGAGAAAGCCCGACTGTAAAAACTAAAATTAGCCCAATCTGAATGATTTTTCGTTTAATTGTCAATTGGTTGTTCATTGTTCTTTGTAAAAGTTTCACTGTCGACAATAGCACGACCGTTAACTTATTTTATTATGCGTTATAAACATTCACCAATCTACCCTATTTTGGGTGTATAGGCGAATGTTTGTTTCGCTTTTTTCTTTTACAATTATATCCTTTATTTTATTAAATATTAAATCATACCCACCAAAGTATTAACATAAAAAAAGCTGCACTTTTAAAAAGTGCAGCTTTTCTATTTATCAATTGCTATCAACTAAATCACGCAAGGCGTGAGACAACTAATCACGCAAGGCGTGAATCAACTACAACACCGTAGTAAAGTCGCCAATGCTTAAATCTTTAGCTTCTCCATGGTATTCTACACTGTTGCCAATCATGGCATTATCAATTACTGCATTTACCAATTTGGTATTGGTTTGAACAATGCAATTGCTTACCACAGAATTTTCTATTGTACAGCCATCGCCAATGCTAGCATAAGGGCCAACCACACTGCGGTTTAGTTTTACATTTTTGCCAATATAACTTGGCTGAATAACTACTGAACCTTCCATTTGAACCGACTCGTGAACCATGTTTTCTTTGTCATCGTGCATGTACGAAAGTATGCGGCCATTGGTATAAACTGTAGAGTTTTTGTTACCACAATCTAACCATTCAGTAACTTTTCCTGGTTCAAACTGAGTGCCTTTGGCTTTCATGTTTTCCAAGGCATTGGTTAATTGGTATTCGCCTTTATCAGTTACATTATTATCTAATAAATACTGTAATTCAGAGCGTAAGTAAGCACCATCTTTAAAGTAATAAATACCAATAATGGCAAGGTCAGATACAAAATGTTCAGGTTTCTCCACAAAATCGGTAATTACATTATCTGCATTTACTTTTACTACACCAAACGGACGAGGGTCTTCAACTTTTTGAACCCAAATAATTCCTTCTTTGCTTCTGTCTAACACAAAATCAGCTTTAAATAAAGTATCGGCAAAAACTACCAATACATTTCCATCTAAACTTTCTTTGGCACACATAATGGCATGGGCAGTTCCCAATGCTTCGTGTTGGTAATAAATACTGCCTTTTGCACCTAATTTTTCGGCTACAGCTATCAAATCTTTTTCAACGGCTTTGCCAAAACTTGGGCCTATAATAAAAGCTACTTCTTCAATTCCTTTACCGCAAACTTTTTCTAAATCTTCAATTAATTTTTGAACAATTGGTTTACCTGCAACAGGTACTAAAGGTTTTGGGGTAGTTAATGTATGTGGCCTCATGCGTTTGCCCATACCAGCCATAGGTACTATTATTTTCATATTTTTATCTAAAAGTTTTATTTAATGCAATTATATAATAAAAAACCGATTTTTAATTTAGGATTTTTGAAACATAATTTATTGATAATA
>JBGSBN010000151.1:0-8709 GCA_041730515.1 Methylacidiphilales bacterium
ATACTGATGATAACTCCCATTACTTTTAAATACAGCGTATCAAAATCGCCATAATCAAACGTTGCGGCTTCGGCTGCCATGCTTCTATTGCTTAGCAATAAAATTATACTGGCTAAAAATACTTTTGTTTTCATTTTGTTAATCAATTTTTTGTTAAACATTATTCAAGCGGTTTATTGCTCATTTCATCAATGTATTCTTTTTTGGTTTTAAATAGCCATAAAGCTATTAATACAAAAAAGCCTGTAAATACTAGTAGTGAGAACATTTGATAAATGCCAATACCGGTTACCTCGTGCAATAAGTTACGAAACATATTTTTATTTAATTAATAGTTAGTTAGCTGCCGAATTAGTTAATTTAATGTCTGTACCCAAACGCTGTAGATAAGCTATAATTGCTATTAATTCTTTATCGCTTTCAATTTTTATTTTTTCGCTTGCTAGGTTATCGCTAATGGTTTTAGCTTGTGCTTGCAAATCTTGTAAAGCTCTTTCTTCGTAACCTTTTTCGTAAGGCACTCCTAAAGTACGCATGGCATTAATTTTATCCTTAATATTGCTTACGTTCATGCTTTGTTCAGCTAAGAAAGGATATGCTGGCATAATTGAACCTGGCGACATAGTTCTTGGATCAATCATGTGGTTATAATGCCATGAGTTTGGATATTTACCACCTTCGCGCATTAAATCAGGACCAGTACGTTTTGAACCCCATAAAAATGGATGGTCATAAACATATTCGCCTGCTTTTGAGTATTCGCCATAACGCTCGGTTTCGCTTCTAAACGGACGAATCATTTGCGAGTGACAACCTACACAACCTTCACGTATGTATAAATCACGACCATGTAATTCCAATGGAGTATATGGTTTTACACTAGTAATGGTTTGAATATTTGATTTAATTAAGAACGTTGGCAACATTTCAACCGCACCACCAATTAAAACAACTACAATTGATAATACCATAAATGTCATTGGTTTACGCTCTAAAGCTTTATGCCAGTATGAAGCATGACCAGTTGGGGCATAATTGCTTTCTAAAGCTGGTGCTTCTGCATCTTCGTTTGCTACTAATTTACCGGCAGTCATGGTTTTTACAATATTGTAAACCATAACAATGGTTCCTGTTAAATAAAGCGTACCACCAATTGAACGGAACACATGTAATGAAAGAATTTGTTTAGTAGTATCTAAAAATTCGTATTTTAATTGTCCAGATTCAGTAAACTCTTTCCACATTAAACCTTGGGTAAATCCGCTCCAATACATAGGAACTGCATAGAATAAAATACCTAAAGTGCCTATCCAAAAATGGAAGTTTGCTAATTTATTTGAGTGTAATTTAGTTTGGTAAATACGAGGGATTAACCAATATAAAATACCAAAGGTCATAAATCCGTTCCAACCTAATGCACCAACGTGTACGTGGGCTACTATCCAATCAGTAAAGTGAGCTATTGCGTTTACATTTTTTAAGGAAAGTAAAGGACCTTCGAAAGTAGCCATACCATAAGCAGTAATACCTACCGCAAAGAATTTTAATACCGGTTGATCGCGCACTTTATCCCAAGCGCCACGTAAAGTTAACAATCCGTTTATCATACCACCCCACGATGGAGCAATTAGCATAATAGAGAAAGCTACACCTAACGATTGAGCCCAATCAGGTAATGAACTGTATAACAAATGGTGAGGACCAGCCCAAATGTATAAGAAAATTAATGTCCAAAAGTGTAAAATAGATAATTTGTATGAATACACTGGTCTATCCACTGCTTTAGGCAAGTAGTAATACATCATACCTAAGTAAGGAGTAGTTAAGAAAAATGCTACTGCATTATGACCATACCACCATTGTACCAAGGCATCTTGCACACCTGCGTAAAACGAATAACTTTTAAATAACGAAATAGGTAATTCGAATGAGTTAACAATATGAAAAACAGCTACCGTAACAAATGTGGCTATATAAAACCAAATAGCCACATACATGTGGCGCTCTCTGCGTTTTATAATAGTACCAAACATGTTCCAACCAAATACTACCCAAATTAAGGTAATGGCTATATCTATTGGCCATTCAAGCTCGGCATATTCTTTAGAGGTAGTTAAGCCTAAAGGCAATGTAATAGCCGCAGCTACTATAATTAATTGCCAACCCCAAAAATGAATATTACTCAATACATCGCTATACATTCTACTTTTACATAAGCGCTGCAACGAGTAATACACACCCATAAAAATAGCATTACCAACAAAAGCAAAAATAATTGCATTGGTATGCAGTGGACGAATCCTTCCGAACGAAGTGTACTGATTTCCTAAATTGGCAGCGGGCTCATAAAGTTGAATGGCCACAAGCAAGCCAACTAACATTCCAACAATACCAAAAACCATGGTGGCTATGGCAAAGTTTCTTACGATTCGATTATCGTATTGAAATTTTTCTGTTTGCATATAGTGAGTATTTTTTTATTTTACCCTACAAACGTACCTTCAATAGCTGCGCTTTAATATGACCATTGGCAAATGCTATTTTGAGAGATTTTAGCCCAAATAGTGACTAGGGTCAGTAATTGTTATAAGGAAATTGACAATTGGGTTATGAGTTAGTTTTTTACAAATTTTTTCCAATAAATGCCCTTGTAGAAAGTTAACATGTTCATTATATTTTTTATAATACGTATGTTGGAAATTAAAATGCCTTTATTCTGTCATAACTAAGGTATGTTGCAATGTAAAATAGCATTGTTCTGTTATAACAAAGGCATGTTGCAATGTAAAATGCCTTAATTCTTTTATAACAAATGCATGTTGCAATGTAAAATGCCTTAATTCTGTTATAACTAATGCATGTTGCAATGTAAAATGGCATTATTCTTTTATAACTAAGGCATGTTGCAATGTAAAATGCCTTTATTCTTTTATAACTAAGGCATATTGCAATGTAAAATGGCTTTGTTCTATTATAATTAAGGCATGTTGAAATGTAGAATAGTGTTTTTTTACTTTAAACTCATTCCGCGCTCAGCGGAATGACATTTTAGTTCCAAAAACCCACATTTTAGTGCAGCAGAATAAGTTTAAAGTAGTGCAGAATGGTTTTACAATTCAAAATGCCCTGTTTTAGTTCCAAAACACCATATTTTAGTTCAGCGGAATGAGTTTTTGACCCGCGGAATGGTTTTACAACCTGCGGAATGGATTTTTGTAGAGACGTTGCACGAAACGTCTTTTTGATGTTGGGAGACGTAACATGTTACGTCTCTACATTTTCCCGCACCCAAATTAAGGTGCCGTGAGGACACCGACCTTGGACAATGTCATTTTAAAGTGAAACAATGACATATTAAGGTAAAGCAATAAGCAATTAGTTTTAAACAATGCAGTTTTAAAATACAAAAATGAGGTTTTAGGTTTAAATAATACAATTTAACACCGAACAATAGACTTTTTGTTAAAATTAATTGGGTTTAATAAGAGTAATAAATATGTTTGTAAGGTTAAGAATAATTTACCGAATTAAACATTGAATACAATTAAAGAACTTGATAGCTGGATGACCCAAAATTGTTATAATAATAAATATGCAATTGGGAACAGAAATATTGACGAAGGTTTAGGATTGGACACCTATGGTAGTTTATATATTTGGTATTATACAGAAAGAGGGGAGCGGCAAACCTTAAATTATTTTCGAACGGAAAAAGAAGCAGTTGAATTTGCTTTTGAAGAAATTACTTCCGACAAATTTGCAAAAAGCCATTTAGTAGGTTTTATTAATGACCTAAAAACCTTATTTGAATTGGAAACAGAGTTGCAAAATAGAAAAATAGAATTTTGGAAAGACGAAATTCCTTATTATGGAATAAATAAGCCTACCACACGAATATTTGTATTAGGTTGTGACATCAAAAAAGTTTTGGATTTACAAATAAAATACGGTAAAGTTTAGCAAACAATTAAAACTGGTTTCGTTACCCTAGTTGGATAAATTTAATAATTATTGGCTTTCGCCCTTATTAGTGTTTTAGCGAAGCGACACCAACATGAAATACCATTTTAACCAACTTGTAAATTCAATATTGGTTGCCGAACAAAGGAGATGCGATGCATGACGGTATTTGTTGTTGCTCTGATTCCAATAAGTATTGGCAACAACGGGCGGCAAAATAGTAAGGTGCATAAAATTCTGCGTTTATCAGCGAAATCAGCGGGAAAATGAATTGTTGGTTTGATTCAGATAATTAATAATAAAAACAATAGAAATATGCTTGTTAGCTTGAGATTGCTTCGTTCCTCGCAATGACGAAAAGGGTGCAGCAACTTTTACTTTTGTTAGCATAATCTGCGGGAAATAATTGTTACCATTTTAACCAACTTGTAAATTAAATATTGTTTGCCAAATAAAGGAGATTCGATGCATGACGATTTTTGTTGTTGCTCTTATTCTAATAAGTATTGGCAACAAAAATGGGCAGAAAAATAATAAAGTGTAGAAAATTCTGCGCTTATCAGCGTAATCTGCGGGAAATATTTTGTTGATGTCAACCTAAAATTGTAAGGATAAATTCAGCCAGAGGCTGACCTATAAACTCACTAGCGGGACGCTAGCGAGTGCGTTATTTCGTTATCTAAACTTTTTCTTCATCTTGTTTTTTTACAGTTCCATCATCAAACAACATGCGAACAGAAGGGGTGTAATCATCGTCAATCTGACCATTTTTTACCATCCAAATAAATGCAATTAAAAAGCCAATGGCTAATACAAAACTGCTTCCTATTAATACAAACATTATTTTCATTTTTTCTTTTAGTTTATAGTCGATAGACCATAGACCATAGAAAATTTCACTGTATTCTATCGTCCACCAGCTATGGTCCATTAACCATGGTCTATTGTCCATCGTCTATGGTCCATAAGCTATCGTCTATTTGCTATGGCCCATTAACCATGGTCTCTTGTCCATCGTCTATGGTCTATCTTTCATTTTAAGCGCTAACAAATACGTACTTATACTGGTAAATCCTATTACGGTTACTGAGCTTATGGGCATTAATATGGCTGCTATTACTGGCGATAATGTGCCACTTACTGCATAGCTTAAACCAATAATATTGTACAATAGCGATAAACAAAAACTTACATAAATTACTTTCATGGTGTTTTTGCAGTATTGTAAGTATTTTGGTAATAGTTCAAAATTAGCTGCATCCATTATTACATCGCTGCTTGGCGAAAAGCTAGAAGTATCTTCGCTTAAACTTATTCCTACATTGGCCGTTTTTAAAGCACCTGCATCATTCAATCCATCACCCACCATTATTACCTTTTGATTGTTGCCTTGCAAGGTGTTTATGTACATTAACTTATCTGCTGGGTTTTGTTTAAATAATAATTCAGATGAAGTTGGAAAAACAGTTTGTAAAAAGGTTTTTTCTTGCTCGTTATCTCCTGAAAGTAAATGCAATTTAAATTGGTTTGCCAATTGATTAATTACTTGTTTTAAACCTGGTCTATAAGCATGCTTTATTACAAAACAACCCACATTTTCACCGTTTATTTTTATGTAAATGCGGGTGTTTAAAGCATTGCTTTCATTTTCGGTAATATTTAAAAATTTAGCAGAACCTACCTCCACATCATTACCGCCAACATTGGCCTTGATGCCTTTTCCAGTAATTTCGTCAAAGCTATTTAAAATAATAGCTGAACTAATATTTAAATGCTGTGCAATTTGTTTACTTAATGGGTGAATAGAGTTTTGGGTAACTGAAAAAATGAGCTCTTTTTGCAATTGCGATAATGGATTACCAATAAACTCAATTTGCGATTCGTTGCTTTGGGTAATGGTACCCGTTTTGTCAAAAACTATGGTATCCATATTGGCAATATTTTCAACTACATTAGCCGATTTTAGATAGAATTTTTTTCTACCCAAATTACGCATGGCATTGCCTAAAGCAAACGGACTTGATAAGGCCAAAGCACAAGGACAAGCTATGATTAACACAGCAGTAAAGGCAGGAACCATTTTTGAACTATCGTACACCGCCCAATAAATAGCCGATGAAATAGCAATGGCTAATAATGCAATAGTAAAATATTTACTTACTTTGGTTTGAAAAGTTTCTACTTTGCTGGCATTGTCTTTTGCAAAAATATCGTTGTTCCAAAGTTGAGTTAAATAACTTTGTTCGGTTAGTTTTTTTACTTCCAATTCAATATTTCCACTAGTTTGTTTGCCTCCGGCAAAAATAATTTCGCCTAACTCTTTAGCTATTGGTTCTTTTTCGCCCGATACAAAACTAAAATCAATATTGGCTTTGCCTTTTAATAAAATACTATCGGCAGGTATAATTTCATTGTTTCTAATTAAAATTCTATCGCCAATTTTTAGTTTATCAATAGCTACAGTAGTTGTTTGGTTATCGCTGTTAATTTTTATAACCGATATAGGGAAATACGATTTGTAATCGCGCTCAAACGAAAGTGAATCGTATGTTTTTTGTTGAAACCATTTGCCTATTAATAAAAAGAAAACTAAACCTGCCAAAGTATCGCAGTAGCCTAGGCCTGTATGGGTTAGTATTTCGTAAAAATTGCGCACAAATAAAACCACTAAACCCAAGGCCAAAGGCACATCTATGGTAATTAGTTTTTTGCGTAAACCTTTGTATGCCGATATTAAATAATCTTGTCCGCTATAAAAAAACACAGGGATAGAAAGCGCTAAGTTGATATAGCCAAATGCCGATGATAAGTAATGTCTAGTAGTATTATCTAACCCAAAATATTCGGGAAAGCTTATCATCATAATATTGCCAAAACAAAAGCCTGCTACTCCTATTTGAAATAATAATTTACGATTGATATTTTTAGGTTTTTCTTGGTTTATATCGTTCATGGTAAACGATGGTTCATAACCAATGCTTGCTAATAACTCCACCAATTGGCGCAACGATATTTTATTTACATCGTAAACAATATTGGCTGTTTTCTTTAAAAAATTAACGCGTACACCTACTACCGCATTGTTTATTTTGTATAAATTTTCTAATAAATAAATGCAACTGCTGCAATGTATATTCGGAATTTGAAATTGTAAACGCGCTACTTTATGGTCAATATAACTAATGAGTTTTGATTGAATATTGGTGTCGTCTAAGTAAGCATACTTATTGCCAATGCTTTGTTTAAGCGACTTACCCGGAGTTTTTTCTATACTATAATACGATGTTAAGTTGTTTTCAGAAAGCAACATAAATACATTTTTACAGCCATTGCAGCAAAAAGTTTTATCATTTAAAACAAGTGTTTCTTCTGCGCAAAAATCGCCACAGTGGTAACAAGTAGTTTTGGTATTTTTATTTAAAGTTTCAATCATTGGGTAAGCATATTAAATCATAAAAACACTTCTGTTGCCTTGCATAAAATACGATTCTTCTTTTTTTAATAAATCGCTTATTACATCGTTTCTATTGCTGCCAGCTACCAATAAAAAATTATCAAATTGGTTTAACATTTTAAATAATTCTTCTTCGTAATAGTCAGGATCAATGCGGGTTACCGAAAAGTTTAATCGGTAGGTTTTTATATAGTTTATCAATAAACGCTCTTCTTTGGTAGCTTCGGGCGTGGTTTTAATAATTAATTGTACGTTGGCATCTTTGGTTTGATTGCTAATTAAATAAGTAAAAAGTTTAATGGCATCAAACGATTCGGCTGTTCCATCAAATAACAAGATAATGTTTTTTAAATCAAATTTTTTAGATGGAAGAATTAAAAGTGGGCATTTACTATCAATCAATAAGTTTTCAATTTTAGAAATACCATCTTCGGTTTTAAAGTTTTTTTCAATGGCTTCTTTGCCAATTATAAATAAATCGTTGTACTTCGATTTATGTTCAAACGAGGTGCTATTAATGATGTCTTGGTTAAAAATAACATCAATTTTTAGGTTTAGTTCGGTACATTTATGAATGATGCTGTCCACTATTTTGTCATCATTTAGTGGATTATCGCGCATCACTTTTTCTATAATTTCCGAGTAATCTAAGTTTTCTAATTCGTGGTTTTCGTTTAAAAATAACTTGTCAATTCCATTATGACTAATGCCATCAATAAATGCTCCCGTTGATGCTTTTAAATATTGGGTATCAACCATGGCTTTACTTTGTTCTATCAATGCTTCAGCATTGGAGTTGTCTTCTAAAAGAATAAGCAAATTTTTTGACATAACTATTTGAAATTGAAACTTGAAATATGAATATTTTGTACACTTCAAATTTATTTTGAATGCCAAGGCGTGCCAATGACTGCACTCAATCCAAAAACTGACAATAGTTTTTATTTATATAGACTTAGGTTGGTTTTTAGGGAAGTGTGATTTTTTATTTGGGAAATGTGAGATGTGAATTTGGAAATGTGATTTGTGAAATTTGTGCGGGAAATATTCCCCCTTGAGCAATAGCTTTGCAAGGCGAAGAGGGTTAGGGGGATGTTTTTTTATTTAGCGTTTTTAAAGCGAAAATATTTCAGTCACGGTTCTCGACTACGCTCGGACTGACCGCACTTAAAGTCATTTCGAGCGAAGTCGAGAAAGTATAAGAATTTAGCTTTTTCTGATTCTGGCATATCTCCACCTACCGCGGCGAAAGCTAAGATTAGACCATAAATCGTTCCCATTAATCCAATTAAAGT
>JBGSBN010000152.1:0-8704 GCA_041730515.1 Methylacidiphilales bacterium
ACCTTGGTTTTAGTTTAGATAGTTGGTCGGCCTTTTTTGATAAAGCGGTAGCTAATCAATTTAGCGAAGAACTTTTATTTAGCTCGGGTTTAGTTAAACACAAGGAAGACGGTAAAAAATTTGATGCTTACCGTGGTCGTGTTATTTTTCCAATTCATAATTTAAACGGAAAAGTAATTGCTTTTGCGGGTAGATATTTAAAAAAAGAACCCAATAGTCCAAAGTATGTAAACTCGCCAGAGACCATACTTTACCATAAAAGCAACGAGCTATATGGCTTGTATTTTGCTAAAAACGAAATTCGTAAACAAGATTCAGTTTATTTGGTAGAAGGATATACCGATGTAATAAGCAAGCACCAATCAGGTGTTGAAAATGTGGTTGCATCAAGCGGAACATCGCTTACCGAAGGACAAATTAGACTTATTAAAAGATTTACCGAAAATGTTACCGTACTTTTTGATGGTGATGCGGCAGGTATAAAAGCCAGTATTAGAGGCATTGACATGCTTTTGGAACAAGGTTTAAATGTGCGTGTGTTAACTTTTCCTGATGGGGATGACCCTGATAGTTACAGCCAAAAAGTAGGCAGCGATGCTTTTAAAGAATATTTAGAAACCAAACGCCAAGATTTTATAGTATTTAAAGTAAATTTATTGCTGAACGATGCTGGAAACGACCCTATAAAAAAGGCAACGGTTACCCGCGATATTGTAGAAAGTATTAGTAAAATTCCTGATAGCATTAAACGCTCAGTATTTGTAAATGAATGTGCTCGGTTAATGAGCATTGATGAACAAGTGCTTTTGGTAGAGTTAAATAAATTGCGCAAGCAGTTTTTAACCGATAAAGATAGGGAACAACAGCAGCAGCAAAGAAATAATGAAAGCCACGACCCTTTTGAAGGTTTTGAGCCCATACCAGAACAAGGTTATGCTGACGATTTACAAGATACTTTAAACGATTCGTCCATTTTTGATGAACAAGAGCGCGATTTGATTCGTTTAATTATCAATTTTGCTGATAGAACCATTAATGAAACTGAAAGCGCTGCGAGCTACTTGCTAAGGCAATTGCTTGAAAAAGAAATTGAAATTGACCATCCAATAGTTCAGCTAATTTTAGAAGAAACTTATCATGTGGTAGAACGTGGCGAGGTAGTTGATGGGAAATTTTTTACCAACCACCAAAATCCATTAATTACAGCTTTAGCTGCCGATTTATTGTCTCGTGAGTATACCATAAGTCCTAATTGGGAAAAGAGAGCAGCGGTAAAAATGGATTCGTTTTTTAAAGATACAAAAGCCGACATAGACTCAGCCATTTTGCACTTACAAATTAAGTATATTAATAAATTGATTGTAAAAAATCAAAAACTACTTACCCCCGAATTAACCGAAGAAGATTTTGAAATCCATCAGCGTATTCACATGGATTTAACAAAAAAACGCAACGACTTAACCAAAAAAATTGGTACTGTGATAGTTAAGTAAGTTCTGAGTTCTGAGTTCGAAGTTCAAAGTAATGAGTTGAAGTTTGAAATTCATAATTCATAATTCAACATTCAAAATTATCCAGGTACGCGGGCAAGGTGTTTTTCTAAATCTTTAATTTGAGCTACTACTTGTTCGTTTTTAGCTTTGCAGTTTTTGGCTCGTCTTAAAAAATCTTTCGAAGCTCTGATATCTCGCTTATTCATGTAAATTTGAACCATACCCAATAATGCCATAGCTTGACTTTCGTTGTCTAAGGTGCCTCTTAAAGCTTCTCTTATATATTTTTCCGACTCTTTAAAATTACTTTTTTGCAAAGCCATCATTCCTAATTGAACTTTTGTAGAACCTTCATTTTCAGCTATTGAACTGCCAATAGAAGCACTCTTTTTTAAATGTTTTTCAGCTGAATCGAAATCTTTATTTACCATAGCCATATTTCCTTTTAAGGTATAGTACGAGCTTCGAATTGGTTTAAACAATAAATTTGGAAACCATATAGAATCAATAATTCGTTGTACTTCCTCCACATCTCCATTTTCCATGGGTGTTTGAATTAAGCGCAGCGGTCCAATAAAAAAATGAGTAAAAATAGCTATAACCGATAAGGTATAAAAAATAATGGCGGCCCAAATATCGCCTAAGCCAGCAAACTGAAGTAAAAGACCAATAACTAACGAAGCTAAACCAGCCCAAAAACGATATTTAATTAATAAATTATAAAATTTCATATGATATTTTTTGCCCTGCAAATGTATTAAAACCTAGCAATTATCAATAGCAAACAAAAAAAATTAAGCAAATTGGCAAACCAATTATTTTAAAATAACAACCAACTAAAAAAAACAAAGGTAAATTTACTTATTAAGCCTTACAAAATGATACAAAATCAACGATTGGTTTTTTAAAATCAATTTACCTCATTTAAAATCATGCTCAAACTAAATAAACTTCACAAACAATTAACGTTCATAATACAAAATATTGTTTTATTTTGCACGGCTTTTATAAAACAATGAAGTTTAAATTTAATTTACTATTCTTATTTTTAGTTAGTGCTTCTTTTGCTCAGGCGCAAATATTACCAACATTTGGCAATAGCCGCACCGGTGGAAGTGGAATGCAGTTTTTAAAAATTGCTCCCGATGCTCGTTCGGCTGCTATGGGTGGCGCAGTGGTAGGACTAACCAACGATGCAGCTGCCATGTATTGGAATCCAGCCGGAATTTCTGGTATTGATACAGGAAAAGTAACTGCACAGTTTTCTCATACTCGTTGGTTTGGAAATAGCCAAGTTAATTATGGAGCAGTGGCATTTAAAGCTGGAAAATTAAGTTTTGTGGGTATTAACGTAATGAGTTTAGGCTTTGGCGATACCAAAGAAACAACCGAATTTGAACCCAACGGAACAGGCAGAAATGTATTGATGGGAAGTACTTCCATTGGGGTAACCTTTGCCAAAGTTTTAACAAACAGTTTTACCTTTGGCTTGCAAACCAAATTTGCCCAGGAAGTAATAGCAAATGTAGCTGTTAATAATGTGCTTTTCGATTTAGGTTTAACTTATAATATTGGTATAAAAAATGCACGTTTTGGAGTAACTTTTTCAAACTTTGGTGTAAATGTGGCACCAACTGGAAGTGTAACTATTTTAAAATTAAATGGCGAAACTCAAAAAGACGATTTTACTCCTATTTCGGCACCTGCTGTGTTTAGATTAGGTTTTGCCATTGACCCTATTAGCAACAAAACACATATACTTACCACTGCAGCACAATTAAACCACCCAACCGATAATAACGAAACAGTAGGTGTAGGCGTGGAATACAGCTGGAAAAAAATACTTTACGGTCGCAGCGGTTGGGAGTTTGGGTTAGATGAAGCTAATAATTTTCCGAGTTTAGGTTTTGGTGTTAAATTACCTCGCACCTTCGGAAATTTTGGGATTGATTATGGCTTAGTTAGCAAATCGCGCATTGGCAATATTCACAGAATTGGTTTATTATTTACCATTAAATAATTAAAAAATGAAGTCAAATATTATTAAGTATACCTTATTTACCTTTACCATAATTAGTTTAATATCATCGTGTTCTATATTTGGTGGTAAACAAAACGATACGGTAGATGAAGTGTTAAAACAAGGACAAATTGACCCTAATTTGGTTCCTAAAGCGGTAAGTTATGTTCCGGTATTTCCATTTTTTAGAGGTTTTCAAAATCCAGTTGATGTATATGTAGGTTTTGATGAAATGATATATGTGGTGGATGATAAAGGGCTTAATGTACTTGATCAAAAAGGTACATTGGCATATACCATAGCCATACCAGGTGCAAAAGAAGTAACACAAGATAGAAGATTACACACTTATGTAATTGGAAAAGTATTTGATGCAACGGTAAATGCAACTGTTACTTGTGTTTATCATTTGGAAGGAACCGGACAAGGAAATTATAAATTTATTGATACATTAATTCATCCATTTTGTGATGAGTCGCGCCAAAGCACCCAATTTAGAGGTGCTGCCGACCAAGAAGTAGAGTTTACAGGACTTGCTTGCTTAAGCGATAACACTTTATATGTAACCCGCAAAGGACCAAGAAACCAACAAAATACATTTGTTAGGCCAGATAATGCTGTTTTGATATTTAATCAAACTGGAACTAATATTGGTTATGCCATTGGATTAAATGCCACTGAATCAGGACTTAAAACAGCCATTGATATTTCTGGTATTGCTACTTTTTCTGCCCCACCTCAAAGGTTACAAGGAATCAGTACTTCTAAAAATTTTATGATTACCTCTAATAATCAAACCAACAACTTAGAGTATAAAACCTTGCTTATTTCGGTAATTGATGATCCAGATTTAGGAACACAGTACACCGAAACTTCTAGCTTATTAAATTTTGATATTTCGAAAGCTAATAGCTTTATGTATGAGCCTTTTAAGTTTAAAAAACCTGAAGATTGTTTTATAGCTCCTGATGCAACTAATTACTTTTTTGTGGTAGATAGCGAAACAGATTCGGTTTATATTTTTACCAACCAAGGATTTGAAGGCGTAAATCCTCCTGCCAATTCTACTATTAGAAAGCAAGTAAATGTATCGTTTGGTGGAAAAGCAGCTGATGGAAAACCACTTGATGGTCCATTTAATTTTAACGACCCAATGGGCATTTGTTATAACCGCAGAATGATTTATGTGGCCGATAAAGGCAATAACAGAATTTGCCGTTATATGCTAAATACAGATTTGGAGTAAAATAAAGTTCGGAGTTCGAAGTGACAAAAATGCGAAGTAGGGTAGGTGTTTAGCGAAGCGATACCAGAAAACTATTTCAAAACGTCATTGCGAGCTTAGCGTGGCAATCTCATAACACCCTTAACTATCCTTTGAGTTAGCGAAGCGCTCTAAGGATTTTAAATGAATTGTAGTGTCTCTGACACGGGCTTTTATTAACGAGTTTGGAAACTCTTCTTTCATTTTAAATCCGTAGTCCCTCTACTTTGGCTTGGCTTCAGACTACGGTTAGTAGAGCAATTGTTTATTTTAATTATTTAATTTAGCTAGGTCTTATTATTTCTACAAAACTAGTTTCTATTTATTTGCCATTGTTGGTGTTTTAGCGAAGCGGCACCAACAAAATTTTACCGCTAGAATTTCAACACCCCCACAATGGCATTTCGATGCATTTAAATGTTTGCAAGTACAAAAACATCCGCTAAAAGTGAAAGTAGCTTGTTGATGTCGATGCTATTAAACAATAACTAGGGCGAAAAAAGTTATACTGAAATTTATAATGGAAAAGTTAATACCATTCGAACTTCTTTTGTTGTGGTGCCAACTGTTTGTATTTCAAAATCTATAAGTCTATTCAAATTATAATAATCATTTTTAATTCTCACAAAGTTATCTCCAGGAAAAGAATAATCTGTACCCCAACCAATTGTTTGACTGCATGAACAGTTTTGACAACAAGCTTGTAATGCTTGTACACCATTTTCGCTAATTACTTTTTTAAGGTCTTCGGCTATTGAGTTTTTTACAAAGACAACTTTTTCCTCTTTTTGGCAGGATAAAAGCGTTATCACAAAAAAAGTTAATAAAGTTTTTTTCATTTTGAACATCGTTTATATTTTTATTTATTTATAATTTTTCTGGCCATTGTTGGTGGTTTGGTTAAGCGGCACCAACAACATGTTTTCTGAATGTCATTGGGAGCGTGGCAATCTCATAACAACAATGAGATTGCTTCGTTCCTCGCAATGACGACCAACATTTACTAGAAAAATATCCGTTTAACTATTTGGTATATCAATATGCCGGTAAAAAGTCCAGCTATAAAATTAAATGCGGTTGTTTGATACCATTTCTTTTTCATTTTAAAATTTCTTGTTACGTCATAGTATTCTTGCCTTTGTTGGTGTTTTAGCGAAGCGGCACCAAAAACATATTTCTCCTATTTCAAACGTTTGCAATTATATGGAATGTTGGCTAGGATTGTTTTAACCACTTTTCATAAAGTTTTCTTGCTTTGGAATGAGCGTTTAGTTACCCTCTTCGGCATCTGTTATGCGCTTATCAATTGATTTTTTTTCTAATTCTGAAATTGAAAGCCACCAATCTTTACTTTCTTGTTTTCTTAATTCAGTAATTTTTTCTAAAATTGATATATCATTTAAACTTAAAACCCACTGTATCAATTCAAGTTTTTTATTTTGGATGTTTAAATCAACTTTCATTTTCTTTCAATTTATTTATCTCAAATATAAATATTTTCAAATATGAAATAACGATTTTTCTTTTATTGGTTGTAAAGTACTTTCTTGAAATTATATTTCAATCCTTATAAATGTTGGCCGCGAGTCTAATTTCGGCTAAAAAACTGTGGTTATTAATTTACATTAATGTTTCTTTTTTATGTTATTTAAAAGTGTATTTGCGTTGGCATTATTGGGGTTAATTTTTAAAGCTGTTAGGCAATTAAACTCAGCATCTTTGAGTTTTCCTAAAAAAAATTGAGAGGCAGCAATTCCATAATAAGCTCTATCGTCTTTGGGATTAAGTTTTGCTGCTTTTTGGTAATAGTCAATTGATTTTTGATACTCTTTATTTTCACAACAGGTTACATCAATATTGAAACATGCTTTATAATATTTTGGATTTATTTTTAAAGCCTCTTCAAGTTTTTCAATTCCTGTTTTAGTTTGTCCTAAGCTTATATAGCTAACACCTTGTTTGTAATAGCAAGTGTCTAATTTAAAGTTACGTTCTATGCACTTTTGGAATACCAAAACAGCTTTGTCGTTTGTTTCGCTGTCGTAAAATCCATTTGCAATTGTAAAAAGTTCTTCGTTCGATTTGGAGTCAAAATAATTATCGGGTTTGTTTTCTGAAACCAAAGGTTTTGTAGGGTCTGCATTGCCAACATCCCAACCGTCATAAGTTGCTACTTGAAATTTTTTAGACAATTTGTCGAGTTGATTTTCTCTATCAAAAAGCGAAGTTCTTGAATGTATTTCTACTTTTTCAACATGAAGAATAAACAGTTGTTTTTCTGTTATTTCAAGTCTAACCACTTTATAATTGTTCTTTACCAGTTCATCTTTTAGTTTTTCAAGTTTAAATTTATCCTTGTCGTAAAAGAAAAAACCATACAGCAATGGTTTTTTAGTGTCCACACCTTGAAGTTCCATTTTGTCGAAGATGGAATTAATACTTGCTTGCTTTTCATTGTCTTGTGCTGAAGAACAACTTATAAAACAAATTATGGTAAAGTATATGTAAACTATTTTTCTCATTTTTATTTATATGTTATACTGTTGTTAAAATATCTTTTATGCTATTGCAGTCTCATCGCTTGCAATTATATTTTCTGCCGTTGTTGGTGTTTTAGCGAAGCGACACCAACGACATATTTCTCCTATTTCAATTTACTCGATGAAACAATAGTTTAGCATTTTTAAATGTTAGATTTCTCATCCTCCAACTACAATGTAAATCAACATTAAACCTAATAATCCTCCACCTAAAATGACAGTACCCCCTATAACACCGATAATACCGATGGATTTATTTAACTTATTTTTATTTTTATTTGATAGTCTTAGTCCTACATACGATAACAGCATGCCAGCCAAACCACAAGGCAACATTCCTAACAAAAATATTAACCAAAAAATCATTTCTGTTTTTTGTAAAGTCATTTGGTCAATTATAAATACTCCTAATGAAATAAAAGGAAGAACATAAACAAAAATTGCAATCCAGTATATTTTATAAATCTGAATATTACTTAAAATATTTTTAGCATTTAATACCATTATTTTTATTTATCATTAATTATTTTTTATAAAATAGTTGTTTTGCTTTTACACGTTTTCTTACCATCAATTTAAGCAATAAAGGTTTTATACATTTCCTGCCGTTGTTGGTGTTTTATCGAAGTGGCACCAACAACAATAGTTCTATTGTTGCTTTTCTATTTGAAAGTTAAATGTTTGTTCTTTTTTTTGTTCTTATTTTTCTTTTCCCAAAGACCATATTTTACATTCACTATCTGTATTTTTGTTTGGAAATTTACCACTGTTATTAGCAATAACAATCTTAAAACAAATATTTGGAAATAAAAACAATTAGATTAAAATAGGTAATTATTTTACATTGCAATAAATAAATTGCTATTAAAAATACTGCTTAAATACTACAAAAATGAAAAATTCAAAGAAAATATTAACCCTAGTTTTTGGTGTAATCATGATTGTTGCGGGAGCAATGCATTTTATTAGTCCAGCAGTGTATTTTCCTTTTTTTTCTAACCAGTGGCCACAAAAAGTAATCATTTACGGAAGTGGAATTTTAGAAATAGTAGTTGGTTTATGCGCCTTAATACCTCGCTATAGCAGGTTTGGCACTTTAGGTATTTTTATTTTAATGCTTGCATTTTTACCACTACATATCATAGATGTATTTAAAGAAAATCCTGTAGTTGGCAGTAAGGTAATAGCATACATTCGCTTACCATTTCAGTTTATATTAATAGCTTGGGCTTGGTTTATTTTAAAGAGAAATGAGAAATGGGAAATGGGAAATGGGCAATAGGCAATTGACAATGAGCAATTAACAAAAGATGCATTGCCGTTCGTGGTTACTGAGCTTGTCGAAGTATAGCCAACGGAAAACTAGAAATGAGCAATTTGTAATAAG
>JBGSBN010000153.1:0-8591 GCA_041730515.1 Methylacidiphilales bacterium
TGTTTACCCAGGAAGTGGCGGACCAATTTATTCATCAGGTATTGTGATGGATACCAATTGGCATCATGCAATATGGACTTATAGTGCAGCACTTGGCAAGCAAATCATTTTCCTTGATGGTGTTGAAGTAGGAAGTATTACATCGGCAGCATTACAAGTAGGCACAGCCAACATTTTTAAAATTGGAAATGGTTATTTAAACACCACATTGGCAAATGTAAGTTTTACAGGAAATAATCAGTTTTTTGAGGGCTTAATTGATGATGTAAATATAACAACAACTTTAAAAACAGGAAATGTACTTCAATTATTCAATGATATAAAAGTTTATGAACAAACTCCTGCCTCTTTAATTGCTGGTTATATTCCTATTTGTGCTGGTGTTTCAACTACAACTCAAGTTTTAGTTGGCAACAGTGGATTAAGTTATCAATGGTTTGAAGAGATTACGAAAGGTACGTTAGTCCCGTTATTAAATGGTACTAATTATTCAGGTGTTAGAGCTAATATTTTAACAATTAACTCTATGCCTTCTACCTATTTAAATTTAGTAAATAAAATTACGGATAACTTCTGTAACTCGGTTGATATCAATGCTAATTTAACAGGTATTTTAAATAGTACTATTATTAGCCAACCAGTAAGTAAAACTATTTGCGTTGGAGGAACAACAATGTTTACTATTAATGTAGCAGGAGGACAAAGTTATATATGGAAAAAAAATGGGGTAGCAATTTCAAATTCAAATAATGATACCTTGATTTTAACAAATATTACCACTGCTGATTTTACAAGTTATACTTGCGAAGTTACAGGTTGTAATAATGTAGTAATTAATTCAAATGCGGCCACCCTATCTGCACCAGCAGCTATAATTACTACTAATCCTACTGTTTCCAATAGTTTGGTATGTTTGGGTAATAGTATTTTTATTTATGTGGTTGCTCAAAATGCAGTAAATTATCAATGGAAAAAAAATGGGGTAGCAATTTCAAATTCTAATAAAGATACTTTATTTATTAATGCTGTGCAAAGCAGCGATGTTGCCAATTATACTTGCGAAATTACAGGTTGTTCAAATAATTTGTTAGTAAGTTCACCGGCCACATTTACTATTACTACCAATTTTGCAACTAATAATTTATTAAGCTATTGGAAGTTCGATAATAATTTAACACCAACTGTAGGTACTAATACTTTTACGCCTACAAATACCAGTTATTCATTTACAACTGATAGAGCAAATATTGTCAACAAAGCAGTTGTGTTAACAGCAACAAATAATGCATTGGCTTTGGCTAGTCCTGTAGCTACAGATAATATTTCAGTATCATTATGGTATAAACGAGTAGGTAATACTGCTGGCGAAGCTATTATTGGAAGTAATAGCACCAATTATGGCGATATGCTATTTATAAATTCTTTTGGGTATTTGGGTTATCAAGTTGGTGGTTCAGGTTTTCAATCTTTGGGCGTAATTGTTACTAATGGTTGGCATCATTTTGTGGTAACTAAAGCTGGAACTACAACTAAAATTTATGTTGATGGAAATAATATTACGATTCCAACTACTATTGTTGCTCCACCTGTTATGGGAAGTGGTACAAACAATACTCAAATCAATCGTTTTGGAAATACAGCTCCTATTTATAATACCAATGGCGCTAAAGGAACTTTTGATGAAATACGTATTTACAGTTCAGTTTTAACAGCAATTCAAGTAAGTTCTTTATTTCAAATGGCCGAATTTAATAGCATTTCGGGTTTTGGAGCAGTATGTATAGGTAGTACAGCTAGTGCTTTGGTTAATGTAACTGCAGGTCCAAATGCAACTTACCAATGGTTGAAAAATGGAAATCCAATTCAAGGAGCTAATGCGGCTACATACAATATTACCAATGTTCAAGCAACTGATACAGGGAGCTATTCATGTTTAATTGGTTTGTCTACTGCTTGTGCAGGTGTATATTCAACCAATATTGGTTTAAGTATTGTTCAGAATAATTTAGCTATTACTACGCAGCCTGCCAATCAAAATATTTGTCCACTTCAACAAAATAATTTTATTACATTTCAAGTTAATGCCACTGGCACAAACTTAACTTACCAATGGAAAAAAAATGGAATAAATATATCAAATGCTACAAATTCAATTTATCAAGTAAATATTGCTAACGTAGCCAATAATGATTCTTTTACCGTCATGGTTTCAAATGGTTGTTCTAGTATATTGTCAAACATTGCTTTGGTTAAATTTATAGATGCACTTCAAATTACAAGTCAGCCTACCAACTTAAATGTATGTGCTAATACAAATGCACTTTTTGTAATAAAAACAAACGGACAAAATGTAACTTATATTTGGGAAAAAAATGGGATAAGTATTCCAAATAGTAATAATGATTCTTTGTTAATTACCAATGTTACTGCTGCCGATGTTACAAATTATAGGGTTTTGATGTCTTATGTATGTGGAAATGTTATTTCTAATACAGTAACTTTATCAATAAGTAATTCAACCCAAATTACTTCACAGCCAGTTTCACAAACGGTATGTACAAGCCAAGGTTTTAACTTTAGTGTAACGGCCACTGGCGATAGTTTACAATACCAATGGAAGTTAAATGGCAATAATATTCAAGGTGCAAACAGCAGTAGTTTTAGCAAAACTTTAGTTAGTGCTGCCGATTCAGGTAATTATACAGTTTCAATTTCAGGTACTTGCGGTAGCGAAAATTCAACCATTGCCAAATTAAGTATTGTAAATAATATAAGTATTTTAACTCAGCCAAGTGCAGTTAATTTATGCCAAGGTTCAACTTCTTATTTAAGTTTGATTGCCTCTGGCAATAGCAATACTTATACTTGGTTTAAAAATGGAACTGCTGTTGCTAATTCAAACAACGATACTTTATATTTAAATAACCTATCAAGCAACAATGCAGGTAATTATATATGTGAAGTTACATCGAGCTGTGGTACAGTAAACACAACTATTACAGCTGTTTCGGTTAAAGCAAAATCGGTTTTTAACTTTAATAAAACCATTTGCAATGGCGAAACATTTACTTTTAAAGGCAATGCTTTAAGCCAATCAGGAAACTACTATGATACTACAAGTAATATGGCAGGATGTGATTCTATAATTACATTAAACTTAATTGTAAATACGCCATTAACAGTTACTATTAGCAATAATCAAAATGTATTAACTGCAACGGCTGGACTTAGCAACTACCAATGGTATTTAAATAATACAATTATTGCTGGAGCTACCAATTTAACTCATACTGCTATTGTCAATGGCGATTATACAGTAAAAGTAAAAGATGCTACTAATTGCAATGCAACAAGCAATACTTTGGTAATTCAAAATGTGGGTTTAGCAACTCTTAATCCATTAACATTTACTATTTATCCTAATCCTGCTATTAAAACTTTAAGTATTGAAAGCAATACAAATATTATTGATATTCAAATATTTGCACTATCTGGTGCTTTGGTAAAAAATGCAGTATTAACCAATAACACAATAGCTGTTGATGATTTAACAAGCGGAATTTACTTAATAAAAGTAACTGATAATAAAGGTTACAATTTAACTAGAAAGTTTGTTAAGCAATAAATATTTATAAAGTTTGTAAACAAAAAAAGCCATTTCAAATTATTTTGAAATGGCTTTTTTTATAGTATTGTTAAATAAAGTACTAAGGTAAGCTTGCTTTAAATGCCATGTATTGCGCATCAAAAGTTTGACCAACTTTACTTCCATAACATTCCCAAACTGCTGTAATATCAGCCACACGGGTTGATGGGTTAGGATGTGTACTTAAAAATGCAGGAGTTCCTCCACCTTGTCCCGCAGCTATTAATTTTTCAAAAAAGTATTTAGCACCTCTTGCATCGTAGCTAGTTCCATTTAAGTATTTTACCGAAAATTTATCAGCTTCAGTTTCATCAGAACGGCTAAAAGATAATGCCAATAAATTAGTAGCTAGCGTGCTTAATGCGCCTGGGTCGCCACCAGTTAGTATAGAAACCAACGAACTAACTCCATATTGTTTCACCATTTGGTTAGCACTATGGCGTTTGTCAGCATGAGCAATTTCATGTCCCATAACACCTGCTAGTTGAGTTTCATTATCTAAGTATTTTATTAAACCTGTGTACACATAAATATAACCACCTGGAGTACAAAATGCGTTCAGTACATCATCTTTTTTAATAATACGTACTCTCCAAGCAAATTCATCTTTATAATAAACTCCACCACTATCTAAAATATTTTTAGTCATGCGGTAAATATTTTTATATGCAACAGGGTAAGAGGCCGAATCTAGAACGGGGTATTCAGTTGGATTTTTTTCGATTTCAGCTACCGTAGCCAAACCCATTTGTTTATCTTGGTTTAGACTAATTAATAAATTGGTTACTGTACTTGGCGCAAATTTGCCTGCACATTTGTCTTCTGTCGGTCCTGATTCTTTGCTACATGAAGCAGTTATCAGCAAAATAGAGAATAAGGAGATTGTTATTTTGTTCATACTTGTTTGAATTTTGGCCGCTAAAATAATGTTTTGAAGAGTATTTATTGAATTAAATGTTTATTTCTTAATTTTGGGTTCTTTTTGCCTTGTAAAAAGAATAAAATTAAAAGGGAAAATCTAACTAATAAATACGATATTAATTGAAAAAGGCTATTTTTAGTTGATTTATTACTATTGAAATCATCAATCATTACTATTTCACAACCATCGGTTATTAATTGGTTTAACTTAATTTGTGTAGCCAAACAAAATTCTTTATCTAAGATTTCTAAATTACACTCAACACTTCCAAAATCACTCAAATGATTTAAGTTGTAAGAACCAACGCTTAACCATTCAGAATCTACAAGTCCAACTTTAGCATGTAATACACTTTGTTTCCATTCATAAATATTTATTCCTGCTTTTAGCAAATCATTGTAAAAATATTCGGTGGCATATTTTACAATTGAAACATCCGAAATTGAACTTAAAACAATTTTTACATTTACACCACGTTTAGCTGCATTTTTAAGTAATCTTTTCAAAGCCAATGATGGAATAAAATAACTGGCTATAAGTATAATTTCGTTATTTGCCTTTCTTATTTGCTGTTTGTATTGATGGGTTATTCCAAATTTTGCTTGTACCCAATTATTCTGCAAAACCCTTGTTATAATTGGTTTGTGTTCTTTTTGTATCTCTTGTTTTGTTTTATGTTTAGGGTAACTACTTACTGTTCTTAACGTCTGTTTGCAAATTTGAACTAAATCCGAAACTACTTTTCCTTGAGCTAATAAGGCAAAATCGAGCCATGGAGTTTGATGGTTATATGCACTGTAATTATCTGAAATATTAATGCCACCTACTAAGGCATATTGTCCATCTACACATATTATTTTATGATGCAATCGCATACCCATGTGAAGGTAGTTGCCAAATTTTATAGGTGAGTAAAAATAAATTTCAATACCAACATCAGTAAAGTTTTTTTGCCATAATTCGTTCAAGTTTTTACTGCCATAAGCATCTAAAACTATATAAATTTTTACACATCTTTTAGCAGCTTCAATCAATAAATTTTGAATAATTTTTCCTGTGGTATCTGGTTCGAAAATGTACAATTGAAGGTGAATTTCAGTAGTTGCATTTTTAATTAATTCCGACAGTTTTTCAAAAAAAGAATTTCCACTTTGGAGTAATTCTAGTTGATTGTTATATCTGAATGGATAAATACCTAAACTTCTACGCCACATATATTGGTTTGTAATATATATATAATTGTTGCTTTAAATAATATTGGTAAAAAAATACAAAACCTATGAACCTAAAGCATTATTGCTTTATTGGAAAACTAATTTAATTTAAACCAAATATACCATTCAAAATGTAAAGTGGTAACTTGTTTTAGACAAAAGATTAACTTACTAATATCATGGAAAGCGTTGATTTGCCTCTCTTTTGGTTGGGTTATAAATCATGTTTTTTATTGATTACCTGCCCTCTTTTATTAGAAATTTAAACTAAGATTTGTAAAAACAATACAAACTTTAATTTTTAACAAAACAGTTTAATTGAGCCTAGGCTGTAAAGTGTTGTATTATAGTAATATGAACAAAATAAACTATCAAAAACGTTTTAGTATTCTGCTTTTAATAACTTTTTTTTCTGTATTTTCAGGATCTAGTCATGCAGATAAAAATGACGCTAACATTAATACTAATTACGATTCTATTTATTACTTTCAAAAAAGTAGCAAAACATTTAAGGTCAGTAATTTTACACCAAATGGCAAATTATTTTATTTAGCCAAAATTTGGGGTGTCCTTTATTATCATCCTATTTTAAATAGTGACAATGTTGATTTATCAGATTTAGAAAATAAATCTAAAATAAGCAATGTTGAGTTTAAAAACTATGTATCAAAATTATTTGAAAAACTAATAATAAATGAAAAATTTAAGCATTTTATAGAAACAAAAGAAGATTCATTATTACATGTTTTTACTTTAATAAATAACGAATGGCTTAATGATACCACTTACATTAACAATGATATTGCGTTAAAGATTAAATACTTGCAATATGGTTTAAATGGTAAAGCTAATTCCGAAAACACTTTGTCACAGTCAGAAAATGGTTTAATTGAATACAATAATCCCCTTGATGTTTCTAACAATGATTTTCCTGATGAAAATTTAAGACTTGCTGGTTTATTTCATTACTGGAATTTTATCAATTATTTTTATCCATACAAGAATATGATAGATAAAAACTGGGATGAGGTTTTATTTGTTTGTATAAATGATTTTTTAGTGGCAAATAATAAGATAAGTTATGGTAAAGCCATTTTAAAACTAATTGCTAACCTTGATGATAATAATTCAAAAGTTAGTTCAACTGAAGACTTAACTAGTATTTTCGGTAATTATGTACCTAATTTTAGAATACGAAAGATAGATAATAATTATTACATTTCAACATTTAGAGCGAAAGATTTGGACAGTTATGGTTTGAAAATAGGTGATAAAATCATCAGTTTAAATGGTACTAAAATAGAAAAGTTAGATTCTTTGATGCGTCCATTTTTATCTGGTGGTAATCCAGAATCGAAACAACGTGAAATAAATAAGTTTATTTTGGTTAATATTAATGAATATAATGGGATAGAAATTTTAAGAAATAATAAGTTAATTAAAAAACAAATACAATTTTATAATTATGCTGTGTTAAAAGATGCAAGTAGAATGTATGAAAAAGATTGGGAAAACAAAACCAGTGTTGTTTGGTATCCTAATAATATTGCTTATCTAAACATGAATCATTTATTTGAGAATAACTTTGATAGAAATGCAGCTGAGATACTTAATAGCAGTGGATACATTCTTGATATGAGGGGTTTTCATAATGACGGTGTAGCTCATAAAATTATTGAATTACTCACAAAAAAAACGCTATGTGAGCAATCAAGTATTTATCCTGATGTTTATTATCCTGGTGTTTTAAAATCAACTAGCAATATTCCTAAAGTTTCTGATTCTATTATTTATAAAAATAAGGTAGTGCTAATAGTTGATGAGTCAACTCAGGGTCATGCCGAATATGTTGTTGAAATTTTTAAAAACAAATTGAAAACCAAAATAATTGGTAACACTACGGCTGGTTCAAGCGGAGAGGTTGCCTCTTTTGTTTTTCCTGGAAATGTAAAGGTAGAGCTAACGGGTGTAGGAATAAATTATTGTAATAAAAGTACTTTACAAAGAGTTGGTGTGGAATTAGATAGCACCATAAATTACAATGCTGAGTATTTAGAACAAGGAAGGGATATTATGATTGAGACTGCATTGAAAATAGCCGCTTCTAAGTAATACCATTTTGATTTGCAAAATAGGCCAATGGGTTGGGTGTAAATCTTAGATGGTATTATGCCGCAAAAAACAAATTGGACTAAATAATATATCAAAGCGGTATAATTTTTTTTCCTTAACCTTGCGCAAGCATGTTAACCAAAACCAAAGCCATTGTTATTAAAACCATCGATTACAGCGAAAACAGTGTAATCTTAAAGTGTTTTACAGAGCAATTTGGTTTGCAATCATACTTGATTAATGGTGTAAAAAACAAAAAAGGTGCTATAAAACCATCACATTTATTGCCTTTAAATTTATTAGATTTGGATGTTTACCATCAATTAAACAAAAACTTACAACGTATAAAAGAGCTTAAATGCCAGCCAATTATAAATAATATTCATTACGATTTATTAAAAAGTAGTATTGGCATTTTTATGGGAGAAGTGTTAAATAAAACCATTCAGGCCGAAAACCAGGCTGACAAAAACTTGTTTGAGTTTTTGTTTACACTTATTCAATATTTGGATTTAACACAGCAAAGTTTGGCCAATTTTCCAGTGTATTTTATGTTGCAATTAAGCCAATATTTAGGCTTTAACCCCAAACTTAATTACAGTGCCGAAAACAATAGTTTTGATTTGGAAGAAGGCGTATTTAAACCAAGCGAAAAAGGCGATATAAAAGTGGTTGAACCTCATTTAGCCGAATTTTG
>JBGSBN010000154.1:0-8563 GCA_041730515.1 Methylacidiphilales bacterium
TACTACACCAAAAGAGGGAGTAAAAGCCAACAAATCTTGTGCTTTTAAGGTTTTTCCTCTTGTTGAAAAGCTATCAATTGTAACGGATGAAACGCCTACTCCAATTAAAAAATCCAAGGCTGCTTGCTTGTCTTGATTCAAGGTGTATTTTACCCCAAAGGTACTGCCCACAGAAATATCTTTGCTAAAATCAAAAGGACCAAAGCGTAATTTAATGGGTGTTATAATGGTACCAACTACTAAATCTATATCCGATTTTTTTACCATGGAAGCTTTAAAATCAAGTTGAGCTTTGGTAATTAAAAAGTAAGTATAAGTGGTATAATCTTCTATACCATTGGTTTTATTATTAGGCTTTTTTTTATTTAAAAAAGTAAACCTTATTACACATAAATCTTGCTTTACATCTACCAACATAAATTTTGATTTTGGTGGTGCAATCAGCAAGGAGGTATCAATTATTTTACCAACTATATTGCATTTGTATATGGGGCATTCTACCAAAAATTCATACAAACGTATTTTATCGTTTATGCTTTGAGCGCTGCTTTTATTGTTGGCGAAGACGCCAACAATGGCAAAAAAAATGAATAATAGTTTTTTCAAATGTAGTTGATGGTTGATAGTTGATAGTTGATAGAAGATAGAAATAACAGAAATAAAGTCATGCTGTAAGCATCTTCCTTGTTTAGGAATTGCTTTTAATTAACTAATGGTTAATTGTGTAATTATACCGCTTTGATGTGTTATTTAGTCCAATTTATTTTTTGCGGCATAATACCATCTAAGATTTACACCCAACCCATTGGCCTATTTCGTAAATCAAAATGGTATTACTTATGAATAATGTGTTCCAAAAAGAGCGACCACTAAATAGCTAAGTTGAAAAACCACTACATCAGTCATGCAACGCATATCATTTGTTAGGAAACAAAAAAAACATTAACAATGTTGATAAGAAGCAAGGAATCCCCCAAGGCGGGACTGCGGAATGACTGTTGGTTTATTTGCAGCTAATAACTAAACTCCACCACATATTTATCGTATTCATCTATAAGGGTGTATTTACCTTGCTTTAAGGTGCAGCGGCTGAGGTTTAGTGTTTCGCACATTTCTTCGTTAAAGGTAAAATCTTCATCTAAAATAAAAGTGCCTGTGGCAAAATATTTTAAAAATAATTTATCGTTAACAGTACGTTTTAAAAAAGCAAATTGTATAAACTTATCTTTAGCGGTAATTTGTGCCAATACTTCGTTTTCTTGCTTAGCATCTGTTGCATCGCTGTTATTGGCCGAAATACCACAAAAATTAAAACCATTACAATCAGGGGCTTTGCCCAATTTTACTTTGTATAAACCATCGGTTTGTAAAAACCATAAAGTAAATAGCGTGCCTAATAATAGGATTGATTTCATGATGATTTATTAATTATTCACTTTTAATAAATTTGTTTACTAGTTTACCTTGTGCTGATTCTATGTTTAATATATAAAATCCTGTTGGTATTGAACTCACATCTATTTGATTATTTAAGCTTGTACCATTTAACAAAAGCTGCCCTTGTATATTGAATATTGTAAAATTAACATTCCCTTTAACATTGCTAAAGTTTAGAATATTATTTACTGGGTTTGGATAAATATTTATTTTGTTAACATTTATTTTTTCTTCAATATTATTGGTTAAACCACCAAAAAAATAAATATCATAACCTGCTTTTGCAAGTCCTGTTTCAGCATCAAAAAAGTTTAATGTTTCTAAAACAGTAGGATCTACATTCTTTATCCAAGTTTCACCATTATTGAAGGAATATGTCGTACCGCCTCCTTTTAAATTTCCAATAAAAAAACCCTTTTGAAGCTTAGTTGCTTTGGCGTATTCAATAGATGCAAATTCTATTTCATATTCGTTTAGTTTAGTAAATGAATTGCAACCGTTAGTGGTAATATAAATAATTTGCTTTTTACTTGGAAGGGAACTGTTTGTTATAAATATGGCAGTATCTTCACTTTTAAAAGCATAACTACGAATTGGCTCTATAATTCCATGCTTACTTAAATCTATTTCTAAAGCACTATCACCATAATTTAAATATTTTATTATTAAACTATCAGAACCGCCTCTTAATTTGTATGATATGCTTTCAAAAGAATATCTTTTTTTGTTATTTGTTCTTATAACTTTGATATTATTCAATAAACTAAAATTATTTTTTAAAGTATCAGCTTCAAGCCATGTTGTACCAAAATTATTGGTTAAAAACATTTTAGGTTTTAAAGTGGTAGAAAAACCAGTAACAAACCCTTTTCCATTTTTAAACAAGCATAAATCTAAAAAGGTATATTTTTTTAAAGTATCACCATTTGTATCGTAAAAGTAAGTATTGCTCCAATTTTTGCCTTGGTCTGTGGTAGTACTTAACCCGTAAGTTACTACATTAATAAAAGTACTGTCATTTACAAATTGGGTACTAGATGGAGAACGATTATTTAACACATCGAAACTTTTACCACCATCTTTACTAATCAAAGTATTAATATTAGTAATATAAAGTAGCAAATCTTTATTATAATATTCTACTATTGTGGTAGAAGAAAGTGTTGGATTGTTATTTATTGATTTAATAAACTGTGCGGAACCAATTTTTGAGTAATTTAATAAGATTAACAATAACAATAATAATTTATTGGTGTATTTGGTGTTCATATTTATAAAATAATTTAATAGATGTCAAATTTAAAAAGGTTGATAGTTGCGTCATTTCAAAATAAAAGAACATCCTTCATTTATTTTTGAAGGATGTTCTTTTATAATTTAAATACAATCGTCAATGGTTACAGTGTTAGTTGCTTCATTCCAGCTAAGTTTGTAACATTTACAACGTTCAGTATTTTGAGAATCTCTAGGATAATGAACAGTTATAGATTGACCCGGAAGTAAATTCCCCATCCTTGTACTACTTAAAGTATTAGGATCAAAATAGTAAATATCAAAACCGCCTTCAATCAAACTATATGGTTGAGATGTGTTTATAGCACCACCTGTTAGTAAGCCACCAATATCAGAATTAGTTATATTTATAACCGGGCCATCAGAGCTGAAATAATCCGGTAAAGCAAAGGGATTTGATACAGACGTTCCTTGCTGTGCAGTAAACCCTATAACAAATTTTAAAAATTCTTTGCATTTTGAGTTATTTTTAATAGTAAATACAGTAGAGCCAGGGCAACCCTCGCAAGGTAGAGGAGGAACTTCAATTGGGTTATCAAAAATACCCATAATTGGAACATTTGGTCTTTGTGCCATGGCTACATACGAAAATAAGCCCATTACTGCAATTAGTGCAGTTGTTACAATTTTTTTAATGTTTTTCATAATTTTTTGCGGTTTTAAACCTGCTGAAATTTTAAGTTTTTTTGTTTAATAAATAATTTAATAAAGAACCCATTACAATCATGGGTTTTGACCAATTTTACTTTGTATAAACCATCGGATTGTAAAAACCATAAAGTATATAGCGTGCCTAATAATAGGATTGATTTCATGAGGTTTTGAACGTTTATTTACTCAGTTTTTATAAATTTACTATAATAATTTCCTGTTTCGGTGGTTACGTTAATAATATAAACACCTACAGGTAGGTTTGAAATATCAATGCTGTTAGAAGCGTTTTTCATTGTTTCATGCTGCATAGCTTGACCTTGCAAATTGGTTATGGTATAACTAATAGCTTCAGAAATATTTAAGTTTAAAGTATTAGTAGCTGGGTTGGGGGAAACACTAATTGGAGCTAAGTAATTTTGTTCTTTTATGCCATTTACCAAATCAGTAAAGTAAAAAATATTAGTGCTTACATCTGCATTTCTACCGATAGTTACAATACCAGTTTCTGCATCAGAAAAATCCATTGAGAATAATACATTGTCATCCAAATTTTTGTACCAAGTTTTACCATCATCTTTACTATAAATAGTTCCACCTTCTTTTAAAGCCAAAATATAAAAACCTGCTTTGGTTTTAGTAGCCTTGGCGTATTCAATAAAACCATTAATGCTGTCTTTTATGTTTGTAAGCTTTGTAAAGGATTGACAACCATCATTTGTAATATAAAGACTTTTATCAGTGGTAAGCACAATCCCATTGTTAACATCCTTAAATGCCATATCAATTACTGGGCTATTAACTCCTTTTGAGCTAATGTTGTTCTCTACAATACTATCACCGTAATTATAATATTGATATATAATCCTATCAATTCCACTTCGAATAGTATATAAACTTTTCTCAAATTTACACTTTACCTTAGATGATGACGAATTAGTTGAGCGGTTTGAAAAATTGTATTTATTAGAATCCTGTTCTTCCCAAGTATTTCCCCAATTTTCAGTTAAAAAAATTCTTGGTTTTAAATTAGAATAACTAGTTATAAACCCCCTTCCATTACTAAAAATATAATTGCAGCCAGAAGCAACAATTTTCGCTATAGTGTCACCTTGTTTATTTAGGTATGCTTTTTCATTTGAAGTTAATCCGTTATCTGTGCTTACCAACAGTGAATATACGCCATGAGTAAAGAAAGTAGAATCATTTAATATTTGTGTATTTACCGAAAATTCATTCCTTATAAATGATTTACCACCGTCTTTACTAAAGTGACCAAGATTTGAAAAATCGGTAATCAGTATACTTTTATTAAAAAATTCAATATTTAATATCCCCACAATCCTATTTGGATTAACAGAAATGCTGAATTGTGCTTGACTTACTTTTGAAAATAAAATAGTAAAAATGGCAAACAATAGATTTTTCATAGTTTATATTATTTATGAATTAAATAAATTAGATGAGAAAGGAAAATATTCCTTTATTTATTAAATAATGGAATATTTGTTATTATTATTGACAGTCATTAATTGTTATTGTGTTGGTTGCAATATCCCAGCTAACTATATAACATTCACATCTTCCTGATGGTCCATTTCCTTGTGCATCTAATTTAGGTACACGTTTATTAATTTCTCCAGGCAGTATATTTCCTAATACTGTCGTATAATCTGAAGCATAAATATCAATACCTCCTGTTGGCAGGGTATAAGTTTGTGAAGTGTTTATCGGTGAGGTTACGTGCGGATCAATCATTACCTTTGTTATGTCTAAAAAAGGAATAAGTGGACTTAGTATAATTGGATCAATAGTAAAAATGCCACTAGTAACTGGGTTACCTGTCGCATCGATTTGTGATGCGGTAAATCCCAAAATTGCTTTTATCTTTTTACACCTACTATTATTAATAATTTTTACAACTACTGCTTCAGGGCAACCAACGCAACTTTCTTGGACAATAGGAGGATTTGGATTTATCCCTAATTCAGGAAATTTTTCTCTCATTGGTTTCATGGCTACTAAAGAAATAAAACCTGTTAACGCAATTAATGCAACTGCTAAAATGTTTTTAATTTTTTTCATAATTTTTTTTTGCGGTTTTTAAAACCTGCTGAAATTTTAAGTTTTTTTGTTTAATAAATAATTTAATAAAACCTATACTCAATTTTTCTGCAGCTAAATTAGTTTGGTTTTGTGATAGCAATTTTCGTGGCTTATTTCCTTTTAACCTATCCGTTTTCCAATAATTTTTAAAGGTTTCCCAATAATTTTTATCCGTTTTCCTTTATTTTTTTAAAGGTTTACAAGTATTTTTTTGTTTTTTATTAATGCCAATAGATGTATTTATTAATTAAATTGTTGTTTTCCAAAAAAAAGATTTTCCAATATTAATTATTTTTTTATAATTGTAAAAAAGAAATTTCAACTTGTTATGATAATTGATAGTACCAAACTGCGTAAAAAAAGAGAAGCTTTAAAATTAACTCAACCTGCGTTAGCAGATGCTATTGGTTTAAGCCAACAGCGTATATGCGAATGGGAAACCAAGGATAGCAATGTAAAATTGGAACATATAATGAAAATGTGTGAGGTATTGAAAATAGATGTAAACGAAATATCGAAAGATGCCACCACTATTAATATTCTTAACAATAACCACCAAAGTAAAGACCAAAGCAATCCTGTAGTAGGTAATAATATTAATATAGAAAATAACCTTCACCACGAATTAATTACTACCTTAAAAAATCAAAATGAAAACTTAACAAAGCACCTTGAGAATCAAAAACAAATTATTGATAATTATGATAAACACTCTAATTTTTTAGAGGAAATAATAGTTTGGTTCAAAAATAAAGCTAAATAACTAGCATTAATTATCTTCAAAGCTCCTTCATTTTTAAAGGTGCTTTCCCAAACCTTTGTTAATGCTCCTTCATTTTTTTAGGTGCTTTCCCTAACCTTTGCTAGTACTCCTTCGTTTTTAAAGGTGCTTTTCCCAAACCTTTATTAGTACTCCTTAGTTTTTAGAGGTGCTCTCCCAAATGTTTTTTAGTACTCCTTGGTTTTTAAAGGTGCTTCCCCTAACCTTTGTTGGTACTCCTTGGTTTTTAAAGGTGCTTTTCCAAACCTTTGTTAGTACTCCTTCGTTTTTAAAGGTGGTATTATTAAATTACTTGAAAATGATATATTATATTACTTAACAATAACTTAACAAACTATTATTGACTTTTTATTTGAAATTGAATTTATTTACAAAAAATTAATTATGAAAAAATACACTAGATTTATTAAAGACCAATTTGCAAGCGACACCTTAAGCCGCAATGAGTTAAATTTATTCACTGCTGAATTACTTGGCCGCCTGGCCAAAATAGTAAATCCAGCATTAAACCAAGTAGAAATTGATAAATTAAAAGATATTCATACTCGATTTGTAGGTGAATATAGCAATTTAGCCATAAAAGGTGCGGTGCAATTAGGAGGCACCATAAGCCGCGAAGATGCTTACGATGATGTAATAGATTTTATAAAACAACAAGAGGGTGCTGTAAAGGCCAAGTTTGGCAAAAACACTGCACAGTATGTAGAGTTTTATCCTGCTGGCACTACAGAGTATCATGCCTCATCGGTGGAGGGTTTAAAAATATTATTATCTCGCTATGTGGCAGCGGCTACTAAGTATAAAACTGAGTTAGGTGCAAATTTTTTAACCGAAATTACTGCCTTGGAAACTGCTTATACCAATGCTAGAGATGAGCAAGTGGATACCAAATCGGCCAACAAAACTACCCAAGCCAAGTTGCGCAGTATTAGAAAAGAGCTTACTTTACATTTAACCAAGTGCCTATTATTAATAGCAGCTGAAACTTTAGAAAATGAAAATGATTTTTTAAGCTACTTTAACTTTGGCCTATTGGAGGTAGATAACGATAATTCAGCGGATGATGAGAAAATTGTTTAATTGTTAGATTGTTTAATTGTTTAATTGTTTAATTGTTGCTAAAAGCTAGTTCAAAAAACATCCCCCTAACCCCCTTCGCCATGCAAAGCCTGCCCATCACGCCAAAAGCGTGAGGGAATTGCTGCAACACCTTTTTATTAGTTCTTAGTACTTAGTACTTAGTACGTAGTTTCTCGTTTCCCAACTCCCATTGCCAATTGCTTATTGCCAAAAGCCAGTAACTAGAAGCCAGTTGCTAAATATTAACAACCAGCTTCTAGCAGCTAACTCAAACTACAATCCTTCGAAATAATAAAGGTAAGTATCTGCATTATCTACCCTTTTAAGCCACAATTCTTTATTTGCAAGTCTTTGAATATTGTAAATAACGGTGTCGTTGTTAATAATTATTTTTACATCCTCATCATCGTTTAAAAACGACCAAGTTCCATCGGAAACTACTCTGGCCGGAAAACCAAAAACGGTTCCTTCAATGGTTCGGGTTAATGTACCTGAATTGAAGGCATTATAAATATAAGTTGCTCCATTTAAATCTTGACTTACTCCATTTTTTTCATACTTAACCAAAGTCCAGGTATTGGTAAATCGGTCTTTTCTAGTTCTTAAAGAAACAATAGGATCATCATCTCCTTTTTTACACGATGGAAGAATGGTTACCATAGTGGTAGCAATAATTAATGCTACTAACATCATTTTAGTTGATTTCATAATTTTTAGTTTTTTAGCAAATAATTATTAGTTAAATTATTTACTGCAAAACTCTTTAATTATCAACTAAATGTAATTACAAAACAATTGTTAAAGATTGTAAAAATCTCATGCTTGTTATTTTAAATTGAGAGATTGGAAATGGCTAATTGAGTTGATTAAGTTGATTGTGTTGATTGAGTTAATTGAGTAATTGGGTTTTATCTTAAAATCAACAAAAATCTTTTGCCAGAAGCTAGCAGCTAGTAGCTAGCTGCCCGATGCTAGTAGCCAGAGGCCAAATGCTAAATCAAACAAAACATCCCCCTAACCCCCTTCGCCTTGCAAAGCCTAAGCACAAGGGGGAATTGCTGCAACACCTTTATATGTATAGTCCTGAAATAGGTTGACTCCAAAAATGTTAACAAGTCAACTAAAATAAGGACAAAATGGAGAGAAAAAAAGTAACCTATTACAGTGAAGAATTTAAAACAACTGTAGTAAACGATGTGTTATTAGGAAAATACA
>JBGSBN010000155.1:0-8489 GCA_041730515.1 Methylacidiphilales bacterium
GCTTCTTTAGCTTTTTTTCTACGTTCAAACAAAAACTTTTTATAATCAATTACTTTACAAACAGGCGGTTCTGCGTTTGGCGAAATTTCAACCAAATCTAATTCTTGTTCATCTGCAATTTCTAATGCACGCTGAATTGAATATACGCCTGGTTCAATACCTTCAGCAATTAAACGCACTTCTTTAGCACGAATTTGCATGTTGATATTAAATTCTCCTTCACCTGGTTTCATTGGAAGTCTTCTTCCGCCAGGAACGTATGCTGATTTTTTTTTAGGTGGAATGCCAATCTTTTTTATTTTTTTATTGTTAGTTGTTCTTTTAAATAATTTATAAAATCATCCAATTTCATTTAACCCAAATCTTCGCCTCGGTGCTTGCGCACCGATACGCTGTCTTCGGCCATTTCTTGCTCTCCAATGATAAGCATAAATGGCGTTTTTTTGGTTTCGGCATCACGAATTTTCTTTCCTATTTTTTCGTTTCTGTCGTCAAATGAGCCGCGAATATCATTTATTTTTAGCAATTCTAAAACTTTTTGTGAATAATCATGATACTTTTCGCTAATTGGTAACAAAGCAAATGGTTCAGGAGTTAACCAAAGTGGAAAATTTCCTGCACAATGTTCAATTAACACAGCCACAAATCTTTCCAACGAACCAAATGGAGCGCGGTGAATCATAACTGGGCGGTGTTTTAAATTATCGCTTCCGGTATATTCTAGTTCAAAACGCTCAGGTAAGTTATAATCTACCTGAATGGTTCCTAATTGCCATTTTCTACCAATGGCATCTTTTACCATAAAATCTAACTTAGGGCCATAAAACGCAGCTTCGCCTAATTCAACCACAGTGGTTAAACCTTTTTCGGCTGCCGATTCAATAATGGCACTTTCGGCCAATGCCCAATTTTCGTCAGAACCAATGTATTTGGTTTTGTTTTCAGGATCGCGCAATGAAATTTGGGCAGTAAAATCTTGAAAATCTAATGCTTTGAATACATAAAGCACCAAATCAATTACTTTACAAAACTCTTCTTTTACTTGATCAGGACGGCAAAATAAATGCGCATCATCCTGAGTAAAGCCACGCACACGTGTTAATCCATGTAATTCGCCTGCTTGTTCGTAACGGTAAACAGTTCCAAATTCAGCATAACGCACCGGTAAATCTTTATACGATTTTGGCGATGCTTTATAAATTTCGCAATGATGCGGACAATTCATTGGTTTTAAGAAAAACTCTTCGCCTTCTCGAGGAGTTTTAATCGGCTGAAATGAATCAGCACCATATTTTTCATAATGACCAGAAGTAACATATAAATTTTTATGGCCAATATGTGGAGTAATAACTGGTAAATAACCAGCTGATATTTGTGCTTTTTGTAAAAACTGAACCAAACGCTCGCGCAGGGCAGCGCCTTTAGGCAACCATAAAGGTAGACCCATACCTACTTTTTCAGAAAAAGTAAATAGTTCTAATTCTTTTCCTAGTTTTCTATGGTCGCGTTTTTTTGCTTCTTCAAGCATTAACAAATGCGCATCTAACTCCGCTTTTTTAGGGAAGGTAATTCCGTAAATACGAGTTAATTGTTTATTTTTTTCGTTTCCGCGCCAGTATGCACCTGCTACCGAAGTAAGTTTTAAAGCCTTAATAAATCCAGTGTTTGGAATATGTGGCCCACGGCATAAATCGGTAAAATTTCCTTGTGTATAAAAAGTAATGGTTCCATCAGCTAAATCTTGCAAAAGTTCTAACTTGTACTCATCACCTTTTTCGGTAAAATAGCTAATGGCATCAGCTTTGCTTACTTCCTGGCGGTTATAAACGCTGCTTTGCTTGGCTAATTCCATCATTTTATCTTCCACCTTTTTTAGGTCTTCGGTCGAAAATGATTGTCCGTTAAAATCAACATCGTAATAAAAACCACTTTCTAAAGCAGGACCAATTCCAAATTTAACACCAGGGTAAAGGGCTTCTAAGGCTTCGGCCATTAAATGAGCCGATGAGTGCCACATGGTTTGTTTTCCTTCTAAATCATTCCAAGTTAAAAGGGTTAAAGAAGCATCATCGTTAATTGGGCGTGTAGCATCTACATTTTGTCCATTTACTTTTGCTGCTAATACATTTCTAGCCAATCCTTCACTAATTGATTTGGCTACGTCTAAGGCGGTTGCTCCCCGTTCATACGAGCGAACGGAACCGTCTGGTAAAGTTATATTTATCATAAGGGCGGGCAAGATACACTTTTGGTTTTGCAAATGGAAAGTAATTTTTTGTTAATTGGTAATTGGCAGACGGCAACTAGCCGCTGGCTGCTAGCTTATGTCCGTTGTTGTGTCTCCTGACCAACAACAAAGTGCTAAATAATAAAGTTATCAGTAGTTTATTTCTTTAAAACATAAAAAACAGTATCAATAAAAAATAAAATACCGTCTTGTGTTAAAACATTTTCATCATGCAAATCTTCTAAAATAACACCTAATTTGTTGTTCATGTAGTCATTATTTCGAGTATTTTGAAAATCATTTGCTACCATAAATTCCTTAACTAATTGTAGATCTGTTTTTTGGTTTGCTTTAACAAAATTCTGTTCAACTACTGCATATAAAACATCATTTTCTTCAGTAAAACCTAATAATTTATAAGCTGTATCAGGAAAAAAGTAATTGTGCAACAATAAGTTATGAAAATAATCAATCCAAGAGAGATAATAAATAGCATCGTTCAATTTTAAAACACTTGAACCATCTTTTAGATACACTTTTTGCTCAGCTCCTTCTGATACATAATTATCAAAATTAATATTATAAATAACTAATTTATTAGTGATAATATAATCTTTTAGCCTCTTTGTTTCTTCTTTTTTGAAGTGCTTATCTCTTTCAACCATTTCACTTGGTCCTTGGCCTGCTTCAAGGTAACTAATGATTGTTTGGATAATTGTTCCATGCTTAACTGGGCTCTTTCCTGAAAGGATAAATTGTATCTCATCACTCATTTATTTGATTTCAAATTTACAAAAATAATTTTACAATGAAATACCTATTACTTTACGTTAAAATATAAAACAAGTTATTTATTGTTAATTGGCAGTTGGAGGATGGCAACTAGCTGCTAGCTTATGTCCGTTGTTATGTCTCCTGACCAACAACTATTAGTCCACCATACACAGCAAAAGCCTGATATTCTATATTTTATAAAAAAATTTTGGGTGACAATTTTTTTATAAAAATTAAACATACTTTTGATATTAAAAACTATCAAAGATGAAAGCCATTGTATCGCATTTTCTAATTTCAATACTTGTAATTACTTGCTTATCGGTTGTAAAAATGAACAGAAAGATACCATAGAAACTGTATTTTTTACGCAAGATTCTCTTTATAAAATCACATTCGATAAGCCATTAGAATTAGATACTTTTTATGCTTGGAGAAAAGAAGGTTGTTATGGTTGCGATGATTCAAGAAAATATTGCTTTTCAAAATCAAAATTTCCTGTGGAAATGCAATCTGGTTTGTTGTTTAATAATTTTGCTGATAGTATTTATAGACTCATTACAGAACACATTGATCATTTTAAATGTAAATCAACTTACAATTTTGAACTTTCACTAAGAATTCGTAAAAATTTGCTAACTAATTTAAAAGCAGCCAGTTTTGATGCGGATACTTTATTTATTGACAATGTTAGATCAAATCTTAATGTCACAAACATATATGGTTATAAAACAAAAACGTATGAATCTGATTCTAACTGGCGATATGCTGTGCATGCAATTACAGAAATTGATAGTAACCTAATTTCTTTCGCGGCTGATTGCAGATCCAAAAATTGCGATGGATTTATTGATCGATTTGAAAAAACGATAAAATCAATAAAAATTGAGAGGTATAAATAAAATTACTCTCAAACCTTTCTATTTTAAAAACAGGTAAAGCCAAAGCCAATTGTTTTAGTACATTAGAAAGTTTATGCAAAGCCTTAGATTGCCAGCCCGCAGATATTTTAGCATTTAGTAAATAAAATGAAAATCGTTATTGATTTGGTATAGTTTATTTTTCTATATTTGAATTAAATAAAAGACGTTATGGAAGTAAATGAGCCTGATTTATCTTATGGTAACTACTCGTATGCCGATTACCTTAAATGGACCATGGAAGAAATGGTTGAAATTATCAAAGGGCGTGTATATAAACTAAGTGCGCCAAAAAGAGTGCATCAAACTATTTCAATAAGAATTAGTAGTAAAATATTTAATCTTTTAGAAGGACAAAGTTGTAAAGTTTATTCGGCACCTTTTGATGTGAGACTGCCAGTAAAATCAAGAAAAAACGAAGAAATATTTACAGTCGTTCAACCTGATATTTGTGTAATTTACGACCCAACTAAATTAGACGATGCTGGCTGCATTGGAGCTCCCGATTTAATTATTGAAATTTCATCGAAAGGAAATAACAAAAAAGAGCTTCAAAACAAATACGAAGTTTACGAAGAATCAGGAGTGAAAGAATATTGGATAGTGGCATCAGAAGGTCAATTCATGCAAGTTAATACTTTGGTAAATGGAAAATATCAACCATCTAAATTACTCACACTTGGCGATGAAATTACAACTCCTATTTTGCCTGGTTTTGTTTTAAATTTAGTTGAAGTTTTTGCCAATTTAGATTAGTTAACAACCAATTTCACCTCACTATTATCGCTACAATTTTCCAAAAGTTCTGTATTGGTTTTATTGAAAACTGGATGCAAAAACTCAGAAGCTATTTGAACTAAAGGCGCTAAAGTAAACCTTCTAACATGCAAATAAGGATGAGGAACTTTTAAATTTTCAGTATCAATTATTTCATGGTTAAAATACAAAATATCCAAATCAATTATTCTGGCTTCCCATTTCTGATTGCGTATTCTGCCCATTTGGGTTTCTATTTGCAAAAGCGTTTGCAACAAATCAACAGCCGATAATTCAGTGTTTACCTCAATTACTTGGTTGTAAAAATTATCTTGATTGGTATTACCCCAAGCCGCAGTTTCATAAATATCAGAATAAGAAACAATAGAAATCAAATTAGCACTTATTGACAAAATAGCTTGCTGCAAATTGGCCCTTTTATCACCTAAATTGGTTCCTAATAAAATAAAAGCTTGGTTCATACCTATTATTTAAAGATTTTTTGATTTGGAGATTTATTGATTGAAAGATTTGGAGATTACAAAAATTAGAAGGTTGGAAAATAAAATCTACCATAATTAAAATATCATATCTCTATTCTGTTATCTCTTTTCTCTATTCTCATCTCACACATCACACATCAAAAATCACAATTCTCCTAAATCAATTCTAACAATGCAACACACTCCACATGATGCGTATGCGGAAACATATCTACTGCTTGCACTTTTGTTACTTTATAAACTTCTTGCATCATGGCTATATCGCGTGCTTGGCTAGCAGGATTACAGCTTACATATACTATTTTAGGAGCACGTAATTCCAACATTTTATTAATTACATCAGGATGCATTCCTGCACGCGGTGGGTCAGTAATAATCACATCAGGTTTACCATGCTTTGCAATCAATTCATCGTTTAACACATCCTTCATATCACCTGCATAAAAGTGAGTATTGTTTATTTGATTGATAGCAGAATTTTCTTTGGCATCAATAATTGCTTGCTCCACATACTCAATACCAACAACAGTTAAGGCTTGTTTAGCCACAAAATTAGCTATTGAACCCACACCAGTATATAAATCGTAAACTATTTCATGGCTTTGAATATTGGCCATTTTACGTGCTTCGTTGTATAAGTTAAATGTTTGCTCTGTATTGGTTTGGAAAAACGATTTAGGTTGAATATTAAATTTCAAATCTTCTAATTGCTCCACCATATATGATTTTCCAGCATAAAAATGCACATCTAAATCGTGAATGGTGTCGTTCATTTTATCGTTTACCACATATAGCAATGAAGTTAATTGAGGGAAAGTGTTTTTTAAATATTCCATCAAAATATTGATTTTTTCTTCATCGTTTTGTTTAAAAACAACAATCAACATCCATTCATTTAAGCTGGTATTTCGCAAAATCATATTGCGCATAAAACCTTCTTGGCTGCGGGCGTTAAAGAAATCAAATCCTTGATTTACACAAAATTCTTTAATGGTATTGCGTATTTGATTATGGAAATCGTCCATCAAATAACATTTTTGTACATCTAATATTTTATCAAATTTCCCAGGAATATGAAAACCTAAACCTTTATGTTCAGCCTCGGTTAATTCATCTTTATTATCAAGCGTTTCAAGCCATTTTTTATCGGTAAAGGTAAACTCTAATTTATTTCTATAAAATTGAGTTTGAGCTGAACCAATAATATTTTCAGGAGTCGGGAAAGAAAATTTACCAATACGTTCAAAAGCATCAATTACCTGCTGTTGCTTGTATTTTAGCTGAATTGGGTAACTCATGTGTTGCCATTTGCAACCACCACAAGTTCCAAAGTGCTCACAAAAAGGTTCTATGCGTTCATCTGAAGGTTTTACTATTTTATGAATTCGTGCAAAACAAAAACTTTTCTTTTTATTGTGAACATATAAATCTACTATATCACCAGGAACAGCAAAATCTACAAAAATCACTTGTCCTTCATGCTTTGCAATGGCTTTACCTTCACTACCAGCACTAATTATTTCAATATTTTCTAAAACGTATGGTTTAAATTTTCTCTTGCTCAATTTCGTATTTTTGTTTTTGGTTCCCGCAGATTTCGCAGATAAACGCTGAATAATTTACAGTTAAATAATATGCGCAAATAACAGCATTTTAAAGGTATTTATAACAAAAAAAGTTCAACCAATTGAATGATTGAACTTTTTTGAAGGTTGGTAAGCTAATAACATTTTGCAAAAAAGACATCCCCCTAACCCCCTTCTCCATCGCAATACCAATGCACAAGGGGGAATTTGTTTCAACACCTTTTGTTAATGAAACTATCGTTTATGGTTCTATCAACTGACAACCATCAACTAGCAACTAGTTAGCTTTAAACGCTTTAGCTGCTTCTATAATTTTAGGCATAATTTCAAAAGCATCGCCTACTATACCGTAGTCAGCCGCTTTGAAGAAAGGCGCTTCTGCGTCTTTATTAATTGCCACAATAACTTTACTTGAACTAACTCCAGCTAAATGCTGAATAGCGCCCGAAATACCAATGGCAATGTACAAATTTGGTTTTATGGTAATACCAGTTTGACCAACGTGTTCACTATGTGGTCTCCAATGCATATCGCTTACAGGTTTACTACAAGCAGTTGCTGCGCCTAAAGTATTTGCTAAATCTTCTACCAAATGCCAGTTTTCAGGTCCTTTTAAACCACGTCCACCACTGATAACAATTTCAGCTTCAGTTAATGGAATTTTACCTGTTACTCTGTTTATTTCTACCGATTTTGTTGTAAAATCAGTATCAGCTAAACCTGCCTCACTATTAACAATATTAACTGCTTGCGCATTTTCTAAAGTGTTAAATGTATTTGGTGTAATAGCCAACACTTTTACAGCTGTAGTTAAATTTACATCAGCAAATGCTTTACCCGAAAACACACCTCTACGAACTACAAAACCTTTTGTAGTATTTGGCATTGTAATTACACCACTTGCTATGCCCGCTTTTAAACGAGCAGCTACACGAGGAGCTACCGATTTACCTGAATAAGTGTTTGAAATAACTACAATGCTTGAACCTTCAGCTGAAGCGGTGTTGCAAATAACTTTAGCGTAAGTTTCAGCGTTAAATCCATTTAAATTATCATGCTTAATACTAACTATTTTGTTAGCGCCAAATTTTGCCAATTCGGCTAATTTATCATCGGCAACGTTACCTGGCACTACCGCGGTAACTGTTGCATTATGTGCTTGTGCAATTTGGCTAGCATAACTTACGACTTCAAAAGCCGATTTTTTAAAACTACCATCAATTTGTTCTGCAAATACTAATATATTCATTTTTTTGTAAGGCCTTTGGCAGCTAGCAGCTGGCCTTTGGCGATTTTTTATTAATTGTTAAACTTATATTTTCTTGCCAGTAGCTAGAAGCTAGAGGCCTGAAGCTTTTTTAGATAATTTTTGCTTCGTTATGTAAAATGCTGATTAATGAACCGGCATCTTCTACCGAAATTAATTTTACTGAACCTTTTGGCGCAGGTAATTCAAAACCAACTGCAGCACTTGTTAATTCAGAAGTTGTTGGTTCAACCACTTTTAAAGGTTTAGTTCTGGCAGCCATAATTCCGCGCATATTTGGAATTCTAGGTTCGGTTAACTCTTTTTGAGCACTAACTACCAAAGGTAAATTAGCCGATACTTTTTCTTTTCCGCCATCAATATCGATGGTTGACAGCGCCTCGTGTGGTGTCAGCGAACGATTGGGATCAGTATGATTGCAGAGATTGTCATACACATTCGCAATCGTGACGATAC
>JBGSBN010000156.1:0-8408 GCA_041730515.1 Methylacidiphilales bacterium
GAGAGGCTACTAAAAAATGGACTATGCCAATTCGAAATTGGGGCATTGTTTTAAACCAATTTATGGTTATTTTTGAAGAAAGGCTTAGGATATAATTCCATGCCTTAACTTTTCAACTTACACACTTTGTGGGATACTGTCTAGTGGCTAATTACTTAGCTTTTGTTGCTATATTATTTTTTTGCCGTTTATATTATTTGTTTAAACAATTAATTAAAATTTATATTTTTGGGTGCTTTAATCCTTAATATTATTAAATCGCCAGCCATTCATATAGTTTCGTTCGATATACCTTCACCGCCAAATTATGGTGGTGTAATTGATGTTTTTTACAAAGTGAAAAGTTTATACGATTTAGGTTATCAAATTACTTTACATTGCTTTGAATATAACGATAGGGAAATTACCGAGGAGTTAACTCAATACTGCTTTAGAATTTATACTTACCCTCGTAATTTTATATTTATTAATCCTTTAAAATTATACATGCCCATGATTGTTTTTACCCGCAATCATCGCATGTTATTAATGCAGTTAAATTTGGATAAGGCTCCAATTTTATTTGAAGGATTACATGCTACTTATTTTTTAAAACATAGACTATTAAAAAATAGGGTAAAAATAGTAAGAATGCACAATATTGAGCATGATTATTACAAAGGATTGGCAAGCAATGAAACTCAATTTTTTAGAAAGATTTATTATAAAATAGAAGCATTTTTACTAAAAAAATATGAAAAAATATTGCATCAGGCCAATTTTGTTTTGGCAATTTCGCCAAGCGATAAAGCTTATTTATCGTCCAAGTATCAAAATGTATTTTTGGTAAATGCCTTTCATGGTTTTGAGTTAAATATTGATTTGATTAGCAAATACTACGCCTTGTATCATGGAAAACTAAATGTAAACGAAAATCAAAGAGCTGCTGAATATTTAATAGAAGAAGTTTTTGTTCATACTGATTTTCCGTTGTTAATAGCCGGTAATGAACCACCAGAAAAACTGCGAGATATTGCCAAAAAATATAAACATACAAGGGTGATTAGAAGTCCTAACATGAAGCGAATGGACGAATTAATAAATGAAGCACATATTCATGTATTGCCCACTTTTCAGTCTACAGGAATTAAGCTTAAATTGCTCCATGTTTTATTTAGAGGAAAATACATTATAACAAATAAACAAATGGTAGAAAATACAGGCTTGGAAGACCTTGTTTTTATTGCAAATACACCTGCTGAAATATTGAAAAAAGTGGATGAACTAAAAAATAAGCCATTTGATTTTAGTGAAATAGAAAACAGAAAACGCATTTTGTTAGCAAATTATAACAATATTGAAAATGCGAAAAAAATAGATTCAATCATTAATCAACTAACTCAAACCAAATAAAAAATGCAATTTATTTATCCATCGTTTTTGTTTGCTTTATTGGCCTTGATTATTCCTATAATCATCCATTTATTCCAATTACGTAGATACAAAAAAGTAGTGTTTAGCGATATTCGTTTTTTAAAACAAATTACCGAACAAAACCAAAAACAACGCAATATCAAAGAATGGATAATTTTGGCTGCTCGTTGTTTGGCTTTGGCTTGTTTGGTGTTTGCTTTTGCCAAACCCTTTATTCCATTCAATCAAAAAGAAATTATTAAAAACAATAAAGCCATCAGTATTTATGTTGACAATAGTTTAAGTATGAGTCAACTTGGAAAAGAAGGTCAACTGCTTGAAGTAGCTAAAAATAAAGCCAAAGACATTGCTTCATTTTACGGTGATAATGATTTATTCCAAATTTTAACCAACGATTTTGAAGGAAAACACCAACGTTTATTAGATAAAAAAGATTTTTTATTGTACTTAGATGAAGTTAAATTATCTAACCAAAGTAAGCAGTTTGAAAAGATTTTGAGCCGACAAAAGCAAGCCTTTGAAGAAGCTCCAAGTGCAACTAAAATTACTTATTTAATTACAGATTTGCAGCAAAATCAGTTTAATAGCTTAACCTCAATTGACTCTAGTTTGCAAGTTAATTTGGTTCAAATAAAACCAAATTTGGCCAATAACTTAAGCATAGATTCAGCCTGGATAGAACAACCTTTAATTTTGCCAAATACCAATACCAACTTGTTTATTAAAGTAAGTAATTTTGGTAGTTTAGATATAACAGATGTGCCTTTAACTTTTAAAGTGGATGGCCATCAAAAAGGAATTGCAAATATTACTTGTAAAGCTAATTCAAACCAAATTGTTCAATTACAATTTACCTTAAACGATGCTAATTACCATCAAGCAGAATTAAGTTTATTGGATAATCCTGTAGTGTTTGAAGATAAGTTATATTTAACCTTAAAAGCTTTTGGAAACCAAACGGTAATAGCCATAAATGCCAACGAAAGTATTAAGCAAGTGTATGGTATTGATGAAAATTACCAACTTGAAAACTTTGGTATCAATGCCATTGATTACAGTGCTTTTAGCAAAGCATCGTGTATTATTTTAAATGAACTTCCAGAGATTTCAACTGGCTTGCAAACCGAAATTCAAAAGTATATTAGCAATGGGGGAGTGGTGTATATTATTCCAAACGCAAATAGCGAAAATTTGGCCAAAACAAACGAGTTTTTAAAACAATTGAATGCACCACAATTGGCACCAATGGTTACTCAAAATTTAAAGGTAAGTCGTATCAATACTTTTGACGAAGTATTTAAAAATGTATTTAGCAAAATACCTGATTTAGCCAATTGGCCTGCTTTAACTAAGAATTACAACATGCAAATTAATAGTGCTATTAAAGGCAATATGGTAGCTGCTTTGAACAGTGATGCTCCTTTTATTTTTAAATCGAAGTACGGTAATGGAATAGTTTATTTAAATAGCACACCGCTGCAAAACGATTGGAGTAATTTTACAGAACATGCATTATTTGTGCCTTTTATGCTACGCTTGCCTTTGGTAAATAAACATAGTAATGCACTATATTATACTATTGATAAACCAATTAATTACACTTTTGAAAAAAACACCAATAGCAAATTGGTTTATTTAAAAGATAAAAAAGATGAAATAGCCTTTGATGTAAACAACAGCAATAACAAAAGTGCTATTAACTTAAGCAATATCAAACAAGCTGGTAGCTATCAAATTATGGCCAATAATAAAACTGAAGTGTTAGCTGCTATTTCTTTTAATTTAAATAGATCTGAAAGTAACTTAAGTATAATAACCAACGATAGTTTACAAACCGCAAACGGACAAATTTTACAAACCAACGATTTAGTAAGACACCAAAAAGAAATTGAATTGAGTTTTAATGGAACTCCTTTATGGCGTTGGTTTTTATTGGCAGCTATCTTATTTGTTTTGGTAGAAGTTTTGCTCCTAAAATTAAAGTAAGCTATTTTTTTTTAGCTTTAATAAACTTCATTTCAGTAACTTTATTTGTTGTTTCATTCCTACTTTAGTATTTGTTTTTTTGTATAAACATATCTTGCAACTATAAAAATTTAAAATGATGATTGAAATAATTAATACCTTAAAAATACGTAATGAAATTTTATTTTATACAGGTGCTGTTTATGCAGTAATGGCGGTTGTTTGCTTCGTTTTAGTTAATGTAACTAATACTCAAGTTTTGGGTATAAGTGCCTTTATTAAACCAATGAAATTTTATATTTCAAGTGTTATTTACACTTTTACCATGGCTTGGATTTTATATTATTTAAATGATTCAAAAATAGTATCGGCCTTTAGTTGGACATTAATTGTAACACTTTCTTTCGAAAATATTTATATTTCCTACAAATCTTTTATTGGTCAACAGTCGCATTTCAATTTTTCTACCTCATTCAATTCGGCCATGTTTAGTTTAATGGCCATTGCCATTACTACTATTACTTTATTTACCGCTTATATTGCTGTGGTATTTTTTACTAAAGATTTTCCTACTTTGTCAAACAGTTATTTATGGGGCATTAGGTTAGGCTTGATATTGTTTGTGGTTTTTGCTTTCGAAGGATTTATGATGGGCGCAAAGTTAAGTCACACTGTTGGCGCGCCAGATGGTGGTGCAGGTTTACCAGTAACTAATTGGAGTAAACAAAATGGCGATTTGCGCATTGCTCATTTTTTAGGAATGCATGCCTTGCAAATTTTACCATTGTTTGGATATTATTTAACCAATAATGCTAAAATAACCATTTCCATGGGAGTGTTATATTTTTTAGTTACTACCGCTATTTTGATACAAGCATTAAACGGAAAACCACTGATCAAAGGGTAATTAATAAACATTTTTTTACCAATAACTTTAAACACTACATTTAATTTTTCTTTTTGAGCTATGCTTAAATGTTAGCTTTCACAATTGAATTGGTGTTTTGAAAAATATTATTTAGCAGGGCCTGCTATAAAATAATACTCTTCGTTTGAATCATAAATTCTTTCAAATTCTGAACTGTTTAAATGGAGTTTGTTTTCAATAAATGCTTGTAATGTGAAAATATTTAGACCGATTTCAATGGTAATGAAATTAAATAAATCAACCGGATTGGTATCGTAGTAGTCGCTTGCACCTTTACCGAATTCAAATAATATAAAAGGTTTGTTTGATTTTAGCATATTTTTAGCGCCTTTTAATACATTGAATTCACCTCCTTCTACATCAATTTTGATAAAGTGAATTTTTTCTGTAACAGGTATAAGCGTATCTAAAGTTTTTACTTCAACATTTATTTCTTCAATTTCAGGATTTTCAATGTCATATTTTCTCCTTTTAATACCACTATAGGCTGGAGCATTTTTAACTAATTGAAAAGTAGTGTTACCATTAATATCAGAAAGTGCATAAGGTAAAATATTGGCTTTATTTTTGAATTTACTTTTAAGTTCTTTATATAAATAGGGAATAGGTTCAAATCCATAATGTTCTATATTGGGCGCATGTTTAAGCATCAACGTTAATATTTCACCTTTATGACAACCAATATCAATACACTTGGTATTTTTATTAATATTTTCTTTTAAAATCAACCTGGTAAGCCTATCATACTTCAAATTTTTAGTTAAATCCAAATGTAATAAAATCAATATTTCTCTAATTGTATTTTTAATTATCATTATTTTAATTGCGTTATTAGAATTATCTTATTTTTGTTTATTATCTGTTTTGAAACCTAATTATTAAAAGGCATCATAATGGTTTTTGATTAGCAATATAATTTAACTGTTATCAAAATCACTTTTTAAATAGCATCTAACCATCAAACTGTTTTTGTGGGTATTGTATCTTAAATCGTGCTTTAGCTAGTACTTTTGATATAATTTTTTTAATAAAATCAGTATTTACATTCAGATATTGCAATTATACTAAAAATATTTATTTCTTGAATTTCTTTTTAGCGTTTCAGTTACAATGAAATAAGGAATTGATTACAATTTTATAATTAGATTTATTTAATAAACTCTCATCGTTTGTTTATGAACCTCAAATTCATTGAATTTAGCTTTGTAATGCCTAGTGCCATTGGTATCAAACTCTTGAATGGTTTGTTTGTCATAATCAACAATTCCTTTTAATTTTCCATTTTTAAAATATACTTTATGGATACCGTAAGCCTCAGTTTCTTTTCTATCATTATACTTATTCTTTTGTAACTTAAAATTTCCTTCATACCAAATTTTTCCATCATAGTCAGGATCTTGAATAAAAACTGCATCTCTATTAATTCCAAAACCTTTTAAAGGAACCAATCTATCTTTATCGCAAGCAGGAAATCCACTCCAAATACAAGTGTCATTTTTGAAAAAACCTTCCCAACAAATTGATTTGTATTTGAAACTATAATAACCCAAAAACAGTCCTTCTCTTTTACCATTAACATAATTGCCATCATAAGTTAGTACATTGCCATTAAGATAATAAGCAGAATAGCCATGTAACAAATTGTCTTTATAATGGGCTACATTCACAATTTTACCTTTCCATTTCTTTACCCATTTTCCTTGTTTCAACCCGTTGGCATCTGTAAAATTTATAGTTTCTACCGCAGGCTTTTTTGTGTTAACTGAATCAAGTAAAGTTGTATCAGTTTTTAGTGTTACACTATCAGTTATTACTATACTATTTGAGGTGTTACTGTTACCGCAGGCAATAAATATTATGATGGTTAAAATAATGGCAAAGTTTTTCATTAATTATTATAAACAAGTATAACGAATTATATTTATAATTTATTGTGGGAATTTGTTTCTGTTTTTATCGGGCAGACACGTAGGTCTGCCCCAACGGTCTGCCCTAACGGTTTGCTTCAAACAGTTACTGTAATTAAATAGTTATTTCTTGAATTTATTTTTAGGATTTCTACTACAATGAAACACAGAAATAATGATAATTTTATGATTAGATTTATCAATAAAATATACAATAACAAATGGGAATTCTTTTAAATAAACTTCTTTGAAATTTTTGTAGGTGGTTTTAAATGTATTAGGATTGCTTAAAATTAAATCACTATTGTGCTTTACTGTGTTTAAAAAACGTTCGCCCAGACCCATCATTTGTTCTTCATACCAATCGTAAGCTAATTTTATTTCTTCAACGGCTTTATCCCTAAATAACAAAGCATACTTCATCCTAAACTAAATTAGGTTTTATTATATTTAAAGCTTCATTCCAAGAATAGCTTTTACCTTTTTCGTTCATATATTCATCAAGCCTTGAATCAAGTTCTTTTTTTTGTTCTAAAGTTAGTAATGAATCGACTTCTATTTCATTTTTTAAAACTGTATAAATTGCTTCTAGTTTTTCTTGCTCAATGGAATCAATGTAATTATGAAGTTTTTTGCGAAGTGCTAGCGTATTCATTTTTTGATATATTTTAAAACAAAAGTAAAGAATAAATTTTTATTTTAGCGTGGTAATTTTTTTACTTTATCAGGCTAGGGCAGATACGCAGATCTGCCCCAACGGTCTGCCTCTTATTATTACTTCAATAAAATCAAAAATCACAGATCAAAAATCAAAAATCTTTAAAATATATACCTTGCTTCCATTCTGCCGGTGTGTAAAATAGTTTCGCTGAGGCCCGAGGTGCGGCCATCGTAATTCAGGTTTATTTGTATGTTTTGGCCAATGCGTTGCTGTAAATTTAAGTTCCAAACTTGGTTTTTACCAGTGGTTAAGCCTTGTAACATATCATACCCTAAATTGCTTCCAGCTTCACCATTAAACGCTACTTCAAATAAACTATATTTAGCACTCAATGCACCAATTTGTGTAAAGTTATAACGCATTTCCAATCCAATTTCTGTTATTTCCCCTTTTTGGTTGCCATATTCTTTGGCATTATTGGCTTCAAAATAACCTGCATTTAAAGTAGTTCTAAAGTTTTTATTGGCTTGATAAATCAGTTTAGGTTTCCATTCTATAAAGTGATAGCTGTAATTCTGTTGTACAAAAAACTGAGATACATAACTGCGTTCACCAAAATTATAAAGTAAGTTAATGGTCCAAAATTCGTTGGCATTCCAGCGCATGTTCAATCCGTTTTCTAGTTTTCGTCTGCTATCAATGCCATTAGTTAAAATAACTTTGGTTTGGTTATCTTGTACGCTCCAATCAGCGCCAAATGTGGCATTGCTTCGGTTAAAAAACAAAGTATTTCGTGCTAAACTATTTACATTTATTAGGGCAGTATCGTTAAATAAATTGGCAAACGGATTTACATAATTAAAAGTATTATCGGCTATAATTTTGCGTTCTATGCGCAAACCCGATTGGTTATTAAACTTACTCAAAAACTTAAGAATGCCTTTTTTATTAAGCCATACACTTGCAGGATTAATATTTAAAGTTTGGTTAAACTGCACCGAATTGGTTCTGATAGTAGAATTGGTAGGCAAATAAACCCTGATATAATTGGCTATATTTCTATCTACAAAACTGGCTATAACAAATTCGTTTAATTGCTGAATATTATCTAAGTTAAAATCTTTCCAAACATATACACCTTGGCCTTTGGGAACTTCCAAGTAACTAAAATCTCTACGAAGCTCGTTCCCGCTCCCTATTTGGTAATAAGTATTGGCAGTAAACATGCGCCTTAAAAATGCATAATCGTATTCAACCCTAGCTAAAATGGTTCTTTCGGGCTTTAGATTTTTGATTGAAGTATCGTTTATTTCAAAATTTCGGTAAGTAAAATTTAAGTTTAACCTATTGCCGTTTTCTTGTTTTGAAACAGTTAAAGCATTGATGTTCTGTGCTATGCTGGCTAAATAAAAATCAGTATTCCTGGCTTGGAAATCGTTTCGGTTGGTATAATCAACGCGGTATTTTAGTTTTAAAGTATCGGTGTTTTGGAAAAAATAGTTGCTTTGGTTATAGCTAAAACTTCCGGTTAGTA
>JBGSBN010000157.1:0-8395 GCA_041730515.1 Methylacidiphilales bacterium
TAGAAGTAGACAATGAAAACCACCGTTTAAGTTTAGGACACAAACAATTAGATGAAAATCCTTGGGATGCTTTTGAAACTTTATTTGCTTTAGGTTCGGTACATGAAGGTACTATTTTAAAGGTTGAAGATAAGAGTGCAATTATTGCTTTACCTTACGGTGTAGAAGGTTATGCTCCAATCAAACAACTTTACAAAGAAGACAAGAAAACTGCTAAAGAAGACGAAGTATTACAATTCCGTGTAACTGAGTTTAACAAAGAAAACAAACGCATCGTTTTATCTCATACTGCTGTATGGAAAAATGAAGTAGAAGTTAAACAAGTTGACGAAAGAAAATCGAAAAACGAAGAGAAAGAAAAAGCTACTAAAGCAGCTAAGAAAAACAACGATAGCAACGAAAAATCAACGTTTGCTGACGTAGAAGGATTAGCAGCATTAAAAGAGCAATTAGAAAATAAATAGTCTAATTTTAGCTTTTGCTAATAACCAAAAAAACCTGCTTATTTCAATTTAAGCAGGTTTTTTTTATGCGATAATTTGTTTGGAAATAAAACATGATTGGTGGATTGACTATTATGTAAATGATTATGAATCTATAGATTCGTATCACAACAATTATTTCAATTAAATTGCTAATTGTTCTACTTATTTAAACGAGTAATTTGACAATTAAAACTCGGCAGCATGTGCATGTTTTTGTTCTAGTAATTCGTAATTGGTAGCACTTGGAAACTGTATTGGCATTACATATACTTGGTGCATCCAATTGCTACTGCAGCTTTTGTTTCGGTTTGAAGTTCACCTTTATGGTTTAAACTTGGCTCTCGAAAATCAATCTTGGTAATTAGTATTTACTCCTTGCATCTATCACCACATCGGCTGGCATGGGTAATGGAATTGGTATCTATATTTCGATCCAACCATTTTTATTAATGCATCCAGCGCCAAAAATTTTGCTTTCGTTTACTAATGTAGCATTGCGAATAAGAATTGTTTGCATAGTTGTTTTGTTTTATAATTTTATGTCCCAAACATCGTAGAAGATAAACCATCAGTGAACAAGTAAACTCCATTTAGTCATTTTCAAACTGACTTTCTAGTTGTTCCACAGTTGGTAATTCACTCTTAAAATTATCTGGTAAAGCTTGAGTCAAAATATATTCACTTATACCAATTGGTTTTTGAATGTCTCTTAAAGCATATTCGGCCTCTATTTTATTGTTATATTTACATAAAATAAGTCCAATCGTTGGATTATCATGTTCATTTTTCAATTGACTATCGATAGCAGATAAGTAAAAATTGAGCTTACCTGCAAATTCTGGTTTAAACTTGCCAGATTTAAGTTCAACAACAACATAACACCTCAATTTAAGATGATAAAACAGCAAATCAATAAAATACTCACTACTATCGACCTCTATAGCATATTGACGTCCTACAAAAGCAAAGCCTTTACCCAATTCAATTAAAAATTGGGTAATATGTTTCACCATAGCATTTTCGATTTCTTTTTCTAGTGCATCATTCTCTAAACCTAAAAAATCAAAATTATATGGATTTTTTAATGTTTCAATTGCTAATTGAGTGCTATTTTCAGGAAGTGTTTTTCCGAAATTATTTATTGATTTTCCTGTTACCTGATAATGTTTATTTTTAATAGCTATTTCTAATTGCTCTCTACTCCAACCATTTTGAATTGTTACATCGGAATAAAACAATGCTTCATCAACATTTTTTATTTTTGAAACAATTAATCGATTATGACCCCAAGGAATTTGTGCCACAGTTTGTGGCACATTTGAATAACTCTGTGAGTAAAACAAATACCATTGTCTAATTGCGTATAAATTTCTGCGAGAGAAACCCTTGATATTAGGAAAACTAATAGATAAATCGATAGCCAACTGTTCAATAATTGAATCACCCCAACTAGCGTTATTTTGTTTTATTACAATTTCTTTAGCAATATCCCAATACAATTCTAATAATTGACTATTAACACTAACAGCAGTTTTAATTTGTGCTGATTTAATTTTTTTCTTAATTAAATCTAACCAATTTTGATAGGAAGCGCTCAACATTACTCTACAATTTTAAAACAATTATTTTATTAATCAATAGTAGCTATCACCTTTAATTCAATGGCAATAGGTGTTGGTAAGCATATAATTTGAATGGTAGTTCTGCAAGGTTGACTATCTTTAAAATATTCAGCCCACAGTTGATTGTAGGTTTTAAAATCATCTTTCATATTGGTTAAAAAAACTGTTACATCAATTATTTTATCCCAACTACTTCCCGCATCTTCCAAAATGTATTTGATGTTTTGAAATACCGAATGACATTGTGTGGCTATGTCATAACTAATGATATTCCCATTTTCGTCTAACTCTACTCCCGGAATTTTTTTGGTTCCTTTTTCTCTAGGACCAACGCCTGAAAGAAATAATAAATTTCCTACACGTTTAGCATGTGGATATAAACCTACTGGTTCTGGTGCCTTTGATGAATGTATATCTGCCATAATGGTTGAATTGTTATATTGTTAGATTGTTGTATTGCTAGATTGGTTAATTGCTTAATTGTTAGACAGTAATTTTGTTAATTGCTCATATCATTTTTATTGTCGGGTTGCATATAAAGTATTAACATACTTTCTTCTGGTTTTCCAATTTGCAACACTAATTCCTTATCGCTAATATTTTTAACTTTAATTATTGTGGTCTCTTTTGTTGTTTTGTCAACTATAGTAATAGTACCAAGCTTTTCATCAAATGTCCAATCACCAACACTCGAATTTCCTTTGTTTGTTGATTCTACAGTATGGTCAAGAGAGAAATTCATTTTTGTGTCTTGGAATTTTTCAGGAGTACCAATTTTATTATCGCCTTCTTCATAAGCAACAGGTTTCCATTTTTTGCAAATCAAACTATCAATTTTGCTTGTAGCTTTTGTGTCCGTGGTTTTTGACATTGCAGCATAGCCCATAATGCAAAGTGTAAAAACAAAAATTATTACATTGCCAATAAATCCAATTAAATTTAGTCTTCTATGTTTTCTATCCTCTGTTTTAAATTTAAAACCTGCATAAATTCCTACTGTTGTAAAGGCTAAAGCAACGAACATGAAAAAAGCCAAAATCATTGAATACTTTTTGTCAACTTGGTAATATGAAAATACAGTCGCTGTCAAAAAAATTAATCCAGTAATTGATGTAACAGCAATAAAAACTTTAAATGATGTTGGTTTATTTTTGTACATATTATTATTTAATTCTATTCGTTTTGCTCCATATTTGAAGCTAAACTCTCAGTTCCCAACTCACATTACTCATTACTTCGCACTTTTGTCATTTCGCACTCCGCACTTTTTTCACTTCTTCCACTCCAAAGTTTCTATCAACCTTAACATATCTTTTTTCAAATATGCTAGAACAGGAGCTATTGAATCTTGGTTAGTGGCTGCATTAAAATAAAGAGAACCTCTTAAAAAATGATGAGTACTATCTGTAATAAAAAATTGAGCATTAGTAGCAGTGCTTCCATTTAATTCGTAAAAAATACCACTTTTACCTGGTTTAGAAATATAGTTTTCAAAAATTTCATCTGCCTTCATGGTGTGTTTATAAACCATGGTTCTACTATCGTTTAATAATTTAAAAAGTGTATCACGATTTGCAATTGCCTTGTAACTTAAATGTAAGGTGGCATTAAATGGCTTGTAATATATATTATACCAACAAGGCTCTGCATTTGGATATTTATCCAATTCTACCGAGGCATAAGTAGGTACATCCATACTATAATTACATGGATTTTGAGAGCGGTAATATTTTTTTTGTGGAAAGTCAATGCGCTGAAAACCGCGAGGCCTAGGAATAATTGCTTCCTCGCTGCACGCACCTAAAAGTAAAATGCTTATGATGATAAAAATAGCTTTATTCATTATCGTTCAATAATAACTTTTATTCTTTTAATTCTTCGTTTATCTACTGCTTCAATTTTAAAAGTAAGTGGATGGTACTTTAACTCCTGATTTTGTTTAGGCATATTACCATTCAATTCTAAAATTAAACCTGCTAATGTATCAGCTTCATTGCGAACTTCATCAAAAATATCTTGCTCTAATTCCATGTATTTGCAAGCATCATTAATTAGCATTTTAGCTTCAAACACAAAGGTGTTTTCATCTAGCTTACTGTAATAAATTTCATCCTCGTCAAATTCATCATTTATTTCACCAAAAACTTCTTCTAAAATATCTTCCATGGTTACCAAACCACTAGTACCGCCAAATTCATCTACCACAATGGCCATGTGAGTACGTTTATTTTGAAAATCTTTTAGTAAATCATCAATTTTTTTAGATTCAGGAACATAAAATGCCGGTCTTGCCAATTCTTGCCATTTAAAATCGGCCGATTGATGAATATGTGGCAGTATATCTTTAATGGATAGTATTCCTTTTATTTCATCTAAACTATCTTGAAAAACAGGTATGCGTGAGTAACCTAATTCATCAATTTGTTGAAGTAATTCAGTAAAATTAGTTTCAATATCAATGGCCGAAATATCTGGCCTTTGACACATAATTTCAGTTACATTGGTATTTACAAAATTTACAATACCTTTTAAAATTGATTTCTCTTGTTTAGGGGCATCGCTTTCGGTTGTAATATCAATGGCATGGCTCAGTTCATCTACACTTAAAATATGTCCTCGTTTGGTAACCCGTTTATCAATAATGGATGTTGAATTTTCGAGTACAAAAACTAATGGCCTAAAAAGTTTATACATGTAAAACATAAAAACTGCTACCAAAGCCGATACTTTTGAATTGTTTTGAACAGCATATATCTTAGGTATTACTTCTCCAAACAACACAATCATAAAGGTTACGAAAACTACTTCTATTAAAAATCCAAAAACAGGATTGTGTTCAAAATCGAAAATAGTGGTTAGTAAAACAGTTGATACCATTACCATGGCCACATTTATAAAAGTATTTCCAATTAAAATAGTGGCTAATAATTTTTTGGGGTTACTGATTAAAAAAGTAATTGCCTTGGCAGTAGCCGATTCATTATCAGTTAGCTCTTCTATTTGTGGCTTGTTTAACGAAAATAAAGCATTTTCGGAGCCTGAAAATAAGGCAGATAGTAATATGAAAATTACAATAGCTATAACACAGCCAATAATTGCAGGCCAGTCTGACGATTGTAAGTTAGCGTTAATGTATGATAATATTACAAATTGTAAATTAAGCGGGGGTTCCATTTATGTTGGTTTATTTTTGTTTGCAAGTATAAATAAAATTTTATTCCAAAATAAGCAATAATTAAGTTGGGAAAACTAAATTTCCTAACAACTGTTAGTTTATTAAATTTCCAAATGCTAAATAATATAAATTGTTTAATTATTTTTGGAGCGTATTTTTAAAAAATAATAATTCATGAGTTCATCAGTTGATAAAGAATTAGAATCGGTAGTTATTCGCTTTGCAGGCGATAGTGGCGATGGTATGCAATTAACAGGTACCCAATTTACAAACGCTGCCGCCTTGTTTGGAAACGATTTAGCTACTTTTCCTGATTTTCCGGCCGAAATTCGCGCCCCAATAGGAACACTTGCTGGTGTTTCTGGATTCCAAATTCACTTTGGTTCTACCAAAATTAATACACCTGGCGACATGAGCGATGTATTAGTAGTAATGAATGTTGCGGCTTTAAAAGCAAACTTAAAAGGTTTGGTTAAAGGTGGCGTTATTATTGCTAATTCTGATGGTTTTGATTCAAAAAATATGCGTTTAGCAAATGTTCCTGAAAACCAAAATCCATTAACAGATGGCTCACTTGCTGAATACGATTTAAAAATAATTGATGTAACTAAAATTACGCGCGCAGCTTTAGCTGATAGTGGTTTAGGAACCAAAGAAATTGACCGTTGCAAAAACATGTTTGTGTTAGGTTTAATTTATTGGATGTATCATAGAAGTATGGATAGTTCAATTGAATTTATTAAATCGAAATTCAAAAAGAACGAGGCTGTAATGAATGCAAACTTAAAGGTAATGCAAGCTGGCTGGAGTTATGGCGAAACAACTGAAATGTTTGCAAATAGATATACTATTGCTCCTGCCAAAATGCAAACTGGTGTATACCGCAGTATTATGGGTAATCAAGCTGCTGCTTTAGGATTAATCTCTGCTTCAGTTAAATCGGGTTTGCCATTATTTTATGGTACTTATCCTATTACTCCAGCGTCAGATATTTTACACGAATTATCGCGTCATAAAAATTTTAATATAAAAACGTTTCAAGCCGAAGATGAAATAGCTGCTATTTGTTCTTCTATTGGAGCTGCTTTTGGTGGTAATTTGGCTATAACAGGTTCGTCAGGTCCTGGAATCGCTTTAAAAGGCGAAGCAATTGGTTTGGCTACTATGCTTGAGTTACCTTTGGTAATTGTTAATGTACAAAGAGCAGGACCAAGTACAGGCTTACCTACTAAAACAGAGCAAGCAGATTTAATGCAAGCTTATTTTGGTAGAAATGGAGAATGTCCAGTTGTTATTGTTGCTGCGCAATCGCCTGTTGATTGTTTTAACATGGCTTACGAAGCTTGCAGAATAGCATTGGAACACATGATTCCTGTTTTCTTTTTAAGCGATGGTTATATAGCTAATGGCGCTGAGCCTTGGTTATTCCCGCAAACAAAAGATTTACAAGATATAAAAGTGGAGTTTGCTCCTGAAAGAGGAAACAATGACGATAAATTTATGCCTTACTTGCGCGATGAAAAATTATCTCGTCCATGGGCATTGCCAGGAACCAAAGGTTTAGAGCATAGAATTGGTGGTTTAGAAAAACAAAATGTTACAGGTAATATTAGTTACGATCCAAATAACCACGAAGAAATGGTTTATTTACGCCAAGAAAAAGTAGATAGAGTTGCTAATTATATTCCTTTGCAAACCATGGATAATGGACCAGAAACTGGTGATTTATTGATACTAGGTTGGGGTGGAACTTATGGTGCGTTAAAAACAGCAACCGCAATTCTACGTGGTGAAGGTTTAAATGTATCGCATGCGCATTTACGTTATATCAATCCTTTCCCTAAAAACTTAGGAGAAATTTTAAAAGGATTTAAAACCGTAGTTGTGCCTGAGCTGAATAACGGACAATTGGTTAAAATAATTAGAGACAAGTATTTTATAGATGCAATTCCTTATAATAAAATTCAAGGTATGCCATTTATGAGTACAGAAGTAGTGAATAAAATTAAGGAGATACTAGCTTAGATAAATGTTGGATGTTGAATTTTGAATGAATGGTGAGTTTTGAATTCATTAATATATTCAATAGCTATGCATTCTGAAATTAAGGTTTTAAAAATAATAGAATAAATAGAGCTAAGTAAAACCTATTAAAACTTATCAAAATATGAATGCTTTAGAATTTTCAACTGTTATTGAGCATGGGCAAATAACATTGCCCGATGAGTATAAGTCTTTAGAAAATACTTTAGTTAGAATTATTATTTTATCGGAGAAAGAATTTTTAAAAACAAACCCAAAAGAAAAACTCAAGAATGCTTTTAAAGATTTAAAGAATATAAAATCATTCGATAAAATTGAAAATGCTATTGATTGGCAAAAAAAAGTAAGAGATGAGTGGAAATAGCGCTTTACTTGATTCAAACATCATTATACTAGCATCAAAGGAAAAAATTGACATAGAAAAGTTATTTGAAGATTACGACACCTTTTTTGTTTCAATTATTACCTACATGGAAGTATTAGGCTATGAAAATATTACAGAAACAGAAAAATTAATTATTGATAATTTTTTTAGTAATATTGAAATTATTGAAGTTGGAAAAGAAATAGCTAAGATTGTTATTGATTATAAAACAAAAGTTCAAAAAAAATTAAATTGCCAGATGCAATTATTTTAGCAACAGCAAAATTTGTAAGTGGTGATTTGGTAACAAGAAATGTTAATGATTTTATCGATATTGATAATAGCATTAATGTAAAAGAAATTTAAAATAAGAAAAATGGAAACAACAATAGAAAAATTGACATCAAAAGATTTTGCTTCAGACCAAGAGGTACGTTGGTGTCCTGGTTGTGGCGATTATAGTATATTAAAACAAGTACAAACTGTATTGCCTGATTTAGGCAGACCGAAAGAAGAGTTTGTATTTATTTCTGGAATTGGTTGTTCAAGCCGTTTTCCATATTATATGGATACTTATGGCATGCACTCCATTCATGGAAGAGCCACCGCAATTGCTACTGGCTTAAAAGCTACCAGACCCGAGCTTTCTGTTTGGGTAATTACTGGTGATGGTGATTCAATGAGTATTGGTGGAAACCATTTTATT